>NZ_JAUNHK010000166.1:2497-3641 GCF_030523985.1 Deinococcus sp. | reverse complement strand
AGCCCCTGTCCCCCCTGGGGATAGGGGTTTGGGGTTGGGGCCAAAAGCTGAAGCCAAAGCTTTAACGGCCAGAAAGTCCAGATACCAAAAAAAGCGGAAGCCTCACGCCTCCGCTTCTGCTGTTTTAGGCTCGCTTCAGTTGGCAGCGACGCCGAGGTGCTTGTCCAGCAGGGCTTCAAAAGCACGCTTGGGCTGAGCGCCGACCATGCCTTCCACCGGCTGACCGTCCTTGAACAGAATCATGGTGGGAATGCTCATGACGCGGAACTGGCCGCTGGTGGCGGGGTTTTCGTCCACGTTGACCTTGGCGACCTTGACGCGGCCTTCGTACTGTCCGGCGAGTTCCTCGATGACAGGCGCGATGATGCGGCAGGGACCACACCAGGGTGCCCAGAAGTCCACCAAGGTCAGGCCGCTGGCGGTTTCGTCCTTGAAGTTGCTGTCGGTAAGTTCGGCGGGTTTCATAGCCCGATACTATACGCCTTCCCCACCTGCGGCATGGGCAAAGGCTGAGGGGGCCTTAAGCGTATGCTGCCGCCATGACTGACTTTGCCCCCGAGTTGCGGCGCGGCGCAGAACTGTTCAATGCCGGGGAATGGTGGGAAGCCCACGAAGCCTGGGAAGACGTGTGGCGCACCGCTCAGGGAGAACAGCGGGCCTTCGTGCAAGCCCTGATTCTGCTGGCGGCGGCGCTGCACAAACGTTGGCACCACGGCAGCCTCGCGCACCGCAACTTCTACAAGGCCGAGAAATATCTGGACACCCTGCCCGACCACTACGGCGGGGTCAACCTGCGAAGGCTGCGCGGCGAGGTCTGGCAGGCCCTTGAGACCGAGGGAATGCGCCCGCAGTTGCCGCTGGCGGCAAGCCACAGACCGACAGCCCTCATCACCGGGGCGAGCGGCGGCCTGGGGACAGAATTTGCCCGACAACTGGCGGCCATGGGAGCCGACCTGCTGCTGACCTCGCCGGAGAGCGAGCCGCTGAATGCCCTCGCTGCCGAACTGCGCGAACAGGGCGTCTGGGTCGGGGTGCTGGTTCTCGACCTGACCGCCCCAGACGCTGCGGCCCAGGTGGAGGCCCACTGTCAGCGCCTTGGCCTGACGATAGACCTGCTCATCAACAATGCGGGCATCGGGGAGTT
>NZ_JAUNHK010000166.1:0-2397 GCF_030523985.1 Deinococcus sp. | reverse complement strand
TTCGCCATGCAGGGCCACATGGAGAAGAATGCCGTCTTCAGCGGCGGCCTCCACGAAGTCCTGATCGTCGAACCCCGCCAAGCCGCATGGCAGGGCATTCAGGCCATGGTGCTGGGGCGCAGCGTTCAGGTGGTCGGCAGGGTCAACCGCCTCTCCAGCCTGCTCCCGCGCCTCGCCCCGCGTGACTTGTTGCCCCGCATCGTGCGCCGGGCACAGACGCCAGCCGACTGAGCCGCGACCGCCTTAGCGCCTACAGCCTTCGCGGATTTCCTGAATCAGTGGCCTGACATCGCGGCCCGAAGCCATCGCGTCTATGAAGGTGCTGGCGACCACGATGCCGTCAGCGACCTGCGCGACCCGGTTGGCCGAAGCGCCATCCTTGATGCCGAAGCCCACCGCGATAGGCACGCGGCTGTACTGCCGGGCCAGCTCCAGCATGGCGGGCACTTCGCCCAAAGCGCTGCCTTCACGCGCCCCTGTCACGCCCACCACGCTGACGGCGTACACGAATCCGGTGCACGCTTCCGTCACCAGCTTGACCCGCTCCGGGGTGCTGGTCGGCGCGATCAGGAAGGTGACGGCCAGGCCATATTCGGCGGCCAGGTCGGCAATTTCGAGATCCTGGTCGGGCGGCAGGTCGGGCAGAATCAGTCCGTCCACGCCCGCCTCGGCGGCCAGCCGCATGAATTCGCGGGGGCCGACGGCATAAATGGGGTTGATGTAGGTCATCACTACGATGGGCAGGTCGTGGCGGGCGCGAACCTGGGCCACCAGTTCCAGCGAGCGGCGGGTGCTGGTGCCGCCAGCCAGAGCACGTTCGTTGGCCCGCTGCACCGTCGGCCCGTCGCCCAGCGGGTCGCTGTAGGGAATGCCGATTTCGATGAGGTCGGCGTGTTCCACCAGGTCGTCAACCACACTTTGAAAGCCATCGGCGCTCGGATACCCGGCGGTCATGAAGGGCATGAAGGCGGCGCGGTTTTCGGCCTGAGCGCGGGCAAAGGCAGCATGAATCCGCTCCACGCCCCGCTTCTGGAGCACCTGGGTCTTTTCTGCAACGGTCATGCCTGAACCTCCTGGGGCAAGTCGAGTAGGCGCATCACTTCGGTCACGTCCTTGTCGCCGCGCCCGGAGAGGTTGACGACCACTATCTCGTCGGGGCGCATCTCCCTCGCCACTTCCACCGCCTGATAGATGGCGTGCGCCGATTCGAGCGCCGGGATGATGCCTTCCAGGCGGGTCAGCAGTTGCAAGCCTTCCAGCGCCTGCGCGTCGGTCACAGGAACGTATTCCGCCATGCCCTGCACCGAGTAGTAGCAGTGCTCGGGGCCGATGCCGGGGTAGTCCAGCCCCGCGCTGATGGAATGGGGCGGCACAATCTGACCTTCTTCGTCGTGCAGCAGGTACATCATGGAGCCGTGCAGCACGCCGATGCGCCCGCCCGCCACACTCGCTGCGTGCCGCCCGGTGTCCACGCCCTCGCCTGCCGCCTCGGTGCCGATCAAGCGGGGACGCTCGCCTTCCGGCAGATAGGCAAAAGGCGCAAAGATGCCGATGGCATTGGAGCCGCCACCCACACAGGCCACAATCGCGTCAGGCACGGAGCGGCCTTCCTTTTCCTGCAGCTGCACCTTGACCTCTTCCCCGATCACGCTCTGAAAGTCGCGCACCATCGCCGGGTAAGGGTGCGGCCCCACCACACTGCCCAGGATGTAAAAAGTGTCGCGCACATGGGTCACCCATTCGCGGATGGCCTCGTTGGTGGCGTCCTTGAGGGTGCCGGTGCCGCTGGTGACAGGGCGAACCTCGGCCCCCAGCAGCTTCATGCGGAACACGTTGAGCGACTGCCGCCGAATGTCTTCTTCGCCCATGTAGACCACGCAAGACAGCCCCAGCAGCGCCGCAGCGGTGGCACTGGCGACTCCGTGCTGGCCCGCGCCCGTTTCGGCAATCACCTTTTTCTTGCCCATGCGCTTGGCGAGCAGGGCCTGCGCCAGACAGTTGTTGATCTTGTGTGCGCCCGTAAAGTTCTGGTCTTCCCGCTTGAGGTAAATCTTGGCCCCGCCCGCGTGTTCGGTCAGTCGGCGCGCCAGATAGAGGCTGTTGGGCCGTCCCACGAACTCGCGCAGAAGTTCATCGAGTTCCGCCAGAAATTCAGGGTCTTGCTTGGCCTGAAGGTAAGCCGCCTCCAGTTCGTCGAGCGCCGGAATCAGCGTTTCGGGAACGTAGCGCCCGCCAAATGTGCCAAAGCGCCCGCGCCCGTCGGGGAGGGGAAAACTGGGAATTGTCAGGGTCATAGGGCTTAGCCTAGCGACGGGGACTTTACACTTGAAAGAAAAACTTAGACAGGTGGTCTAGGAATGGACAAAAACAGGACACCCCCGCCGATGGAGGTGCCCC
>NZ_JAUNHK010000036.1:11216-24938 GCF_030523985.1 Deinococcus sp. | reverse complement strand
CCCAAAGTGATCTCCACTAACGTCTGCTCTCATGACTTTTATCAGGCCGTAAGCTTTGGGTAGCTTGGTCTGTCGTGTCTGCCGATGTGCAGCATTACCGTCACCGTTTTCATAGAAGCATCATCCAGCACGCGGTTTGGCTCTACCACCGCTTCACCTTGAGCTACCAAGATATCGAAGAATTGCTTTTCCAGAGAGGAATTCAGGTCAGCCATGAGACCATTCGTTACTGGTGCGAGAAATTCGGTCCTACCATCACGAAGGAACTCAGGAAACGGGAGCCACGATATGGCTCCCGTTGGCATCTAGACGAGGTGTGCGTGGCTGCTCAGGCCAGTCTCTGTTCACTGTCAGTTATAATCGCCCTACCTGAATGAGGGGAAGTCCAGTGAAATTCTGGCACTGTTGCGCAGCGGTAAGCAGCGATGAAGCTGACAAGTCCGAATGCCTCTCAGGGACGTTCCCGTGTGGAACACCTCTCGCCAAAAGAGGGCCGTCAAAGCCGCGTCTGTGTTCAACCGCGTCTGGTCCCCTTGCACCAGCGCGGTTTTGCGTCTTCCGTGCTGCTGCTCTTTTCCCAAGATGCCCCTGCACCGAGGACGCCCCTTTGACCCAGACCGCCTCCCCGCCTGTGACCGCCCGCGAAAGCCTGCGCTGCGGCACACCGTATTTCGCAATAGTCGCGCTGCTGCACCTGTTGGCGCTCACGCTGTGGGTGCCCGCCGCCCTGTCTGCGCCGCTGCTGTGGGGCTTGGGCTTGACCGCCTACCTGTTCGGCCTGCGCCACGCCTGGGACGCCGACCACATCGCCGTGATTGACAACACCTCGCGCAAGTTGTTGCTGCTGGGCCGCCCCGCTTACGGCGTGGGGCTTTATTTCAGCCTGGGTCATTCCAGCGTGGTTTTTCTGATGGCGATAGCGGCAGCCCTGCTGGGTCAAAAGCTGCTGGGCGAACAAGACCGCATCGGCGTTTTCGGCGGCTGGGTGGGGCCTTTTGTGGCGGGAGCCTACCTGCTGACGGTGGCGGTGGTCAACCTGCATTCCACCTGGCAGCTGCTGCGTTCCGGCAGCGACCATCCGCACCACCACGGCGGCTTCCTGGCCCGATTGATGGCCCCGCTGATGGCCCTGGTGGGGCAGCAATGGCAGGTGTTTCCGCTGGGCTTCCTGATGGGACTGGGCTTCGATACCGCCTCCGAGGTGGCGCTGCTGGCACTGGCGGGGCAGGCCGGGCAGCAGGGCCTGAGCTGGGCGGGCATCCTCTCGCTGCCGCTGCTGTTCGCGTCGGGCATGACGTTGCTGGACACCATGGACGGGGTAGCGATGACCCACGCCTACCGCTGGGCGCTGCTCGACCCTGGCAAAAAACGTGCCTACAACCTCCTGGTCACGGGCCTATCCGGACTCATTGCGCTGGTGATTGGCGTGGTCACGCTGACCCAGTGGGCGGGCGAGCACTTCCCCCGGCTGGCGCTGGGCTGGGCCGAACACTGGGACGTGTCCGCACTGGGCTTCTGGCTGGCAGGGCTGACCCTCGCCATTTTCGGGTTCGGCGTCTGGAAGCTGGGCGGGAAAAGGAGAAAAGCATGATTGTTTGCGTCGGCGCTGGCCCAGGGCACCTCGACTATCTCACCCGTGGCGGCGCGGCCCACATTGCGGGCGCGGACGTGGTGGCGGGGTTCGACGCGGTGGTGGACATCGTGCGGCCCCTGATTCCGCCTTCGGCGCAGGTGGTCACAATGGGCTACCGGAACCAGGTCGAGCGGCTGGAAGAAGTCGCCAGGCTGCACCAGGCGGGCCAGAAGTGCGTGGTGGTCTTCATGGGCGATATCCATTTCAGCGGGTTTCAGTACCTGGAACGGGTCGAACGGGCCTGCGGACACCGGGTCGAGACGGTGCCGGGCATCTCCAGCGCCCAGATTCTGGCGAGTCGGGGCCGCGTGTGCTTCGACGAGACCACCTTTTTTACCTTCCACCGCCGGGGCGACCTGACCCCCTTCAAAACCCACCTGCGTGACGTGCTGGCGGCGGGGCGCAACGCCATCGTGATTCCCCGTCCGTGGGACTTCATGCCGAAGGACGTGGCGGCCTATCTGCTGATGCACGGCACCAGTCCCGCGCACCGCGTGGAGGTCTGGGAGAACCTGACCCGCGCCGACGCCGAGTGGGAAGGGACGCTGGGCGAACTGGCCGGGCGCGAGTTTTCGGACATGAGCATCTGCCTGATTCGGGCCTTGCAGCCGATGGCGACAGGTCTGGAGGGAGAAAAGTGAGTTCAGAACCCGCCCTCCTGCTCGCCGCGCACGGGAGCCGCAACCCGGCCAGCGCCGAGCAGTTTGCCGAACTGGTCGCGGAAATCCGCCGCCTGTCGCCTAGGCGCGTCGTCACCCACGGCTTTCTGGAATTCAATACGCCCACCATCGCCGAGGCCGCTCAGCAAGCCGCCGCGCTGGGCGCACGGGAAATGGTGCTGGTGCCCGGCATGCTGCTGGCGGCGACCCACACCAAAAACGACCTGCCCAGCGAACTGAAGGTCTTGAGAACCGAGCTGCCGGACGTGACCTTTCACGCGGCGGCGGCGCTGGACCTGCACCCGCTGCTGCTGGAACTGTGCCGTGAGAGGTTGCTGGAAGCCGAAGCTCTGGCCCAGTCCGACCCGGCCCAGTCCATCCCGGCCCAGACCAATCCGGCCCAGACCGGGCAGGGCGAAGTGCGGCGTGACCAGACGCTGCTGCTCGTCGTCGGGCGCGGCACCACCGACCCCGACGCCAACGGCGATATTCACAAGCTGGCCCGTTTTCTGGAAGAAGGCATGGGCTACAGCGGCAGCCTGGTCTGCTATTCGGGCACCGCCAGGCCGGACTTGCCCACGGGTCTGGCCCGCGCCGCCGCCCTGGGCTTCGGGCGGGTGCTGGTGCTGCCCTACCTGCTGTTCGAGGGCGTGCTGTCGGCGCGTATCGCGGCAGCCGTGGCGGCGGCGGGGCAGCGTTTTGCGGGCACACGCTTTGCCCTGGCCCGCGTGCTCGGCCCCGACCCCAGGGTGGCGCGGGTGCTGATTGAACGCGCCGAACAGGGCGTGCAGGGGCTGGGCAACATGAACTGCACCCTCTGCAAATACCGCGCCCAGGTGGTCGGTTACGAGGCCGAACAGGGCGCGCCGCAGGTCGGGCACCACGGCGGGGTGAGGGGTCAGGCCCCCACGCGCCAGAGTGAGAAAACGTCCATCCCCTTCTACGAGCCGCATCCGATTGAGGCGCAGTCGTTCGACATTATCGGGGGGCTGCGGGACTGGGACAGCGTGCCGCCCGAGAACCGCTACGCCGTGCAGAGGCTGGTGCATACGGCGGGCGACATCGACATCGTGGACGACCTGTTTTTCTCGTCCGGGGCGATGGAAGCCGGAATCATGGCGGTGCTGCGCGGCCTGACGGTGGTCACCGACGTGACGATGGTACAGACCGGCCTCAAGCGGGAGGTTCTCGGGCGGCTGGGTGTACCGACCTGGTGCGGCGTTCACGACCCGGAGACGCACCTGCTCAGCCGTCAACTGGGCCTGACCCGCTCGGCGGCGGGCATTCGCCGCGCTTACGAGAAGTTCGGCAACGACTGCATCGTGGCGATTGGCGACGCGCCCACCGCCATTTTCGAAGCGGTGCGTCTCATCCGCGAGCGGCACTGGCGGCCTGGACTGGTGGTCGGGCTGCCCGTGGGCTTCGTGGGCACGGTGGAGAGCAAGGCCGCGCTGCGCCGCTGCCTGAGCGTGCCGCGCATCACCAACAGCGGCTACCGTGGTGGCAGTCCCTGGGCCAGCAGCGTCGTGAATTCCTGCCTGATTGCGGCGCAAAACCGTCTGGCAGCGGTGACGGCCCCCCAGCTTCCCTCTGAAGCGGAGTCAGGTCGCTGAGTGCGCCCGCCTGGTTCAGCCGCTCAGGGGCGTCCCGTTGGGCCTGCGCCGACCAATGCCTTCTCGTTCCAGGGCCGGGACGCGCCGGAGCCGCTCAATCCGCAGGGCCTGCGCCGGGGCTTTACGACGGGCAGCGCGGCGGCGGCGGCGCTGGCGGCGGCCCTGGCCTTGCTGGAACGGGGCGAGCGGCGCAGGAGGGTGACGGTGCGCCTGCCGGATGAAGTGGCCCTGACGGTGCAGGTTCAGGCGGTGAGGGTGTTGGAGGGCGCCAGCGCCTATGCCGAGGTCGTCAAAGACGGCGGCGACGACCCCGACGCCACGCACGGGGCGACCCTCTGGGTGAGGGTGTCGCGCTTGCCTCCCGGCGCGGCCATGACCTTTCACGCGGGCGCGGGCGTGGGCACCGTGACCCGCCCTGGCCTGCGGCTGCCGGTGGGCGAGCCCGCCATCAACCCCGTTCCTCGCCAGATGCTGCGCTGGGCGGCGCTGGACGTAGCCGGCCACGAGGCCTACGCGGTGACGGTCGGCTGCCTGGGCGGAGAAGCCATCGCCCGCAAGACCTTCAACCCGCGCCTGGGCGTGGTCGGGGGCATCTCCATCCTGGGAACGAGCGGGGTGGTCGAGCCGATGAGCCTGGAAGCGTATGCCGCGTCGGTGGAAGTGTACGTGCGCTTCGCAGCGGCGGGGCGGCCCCAATTGATGGCGCTGACCCCAGGCAAACTGGGCCGCGACTACGCCGAGCGCCTGGGCCTGCCCCGCGCCGAGATTGTTCAAATGTCCAATTTTGTCGGGGCGGCGCTGGACGCCCTGCAAAGCGCCCTGCAAGCCGACAGCTTCGAGCTGCCGCACCTGCTCGTTGCCGGTCACCCCGCCAAGCTCGCCAAGGTGCTCAATGGCGACTGGAACACCCACAGCGCCCACAGCGGCATGGCGATGAACGCGCTGGCGCGGGTGGCGGCGCAACTCGGGCTGGCGGAACCGCTGGTGCAGGCGCTGGCGGAGGCCAACACCGTAGACGCCTGCGTGGACGTGCTGGCCCCGCACCCCGACGGGCCGGGGCTCTGGCAGGAGACCGCCCGCCAGATTGCCGGGTTGTTCGCCGAGCGTGTCCCCAGCGTCCGGCGACTGGAAGTGGCCCTGTTTGCGCTGGATGGCCGCGCGCTGTCGAGCTTCACCCATCTCAAGGAACCCCTGTGACCGACTCTCCCTTTTCCTATACGGCCCAGCCCACCTTCTACGGCCTCGGCGTCGGCCCTGGCGCGGCGGGCCTGCTGCCGGTGGCGGCGCTGGAGATTCTGGAACGCGCCGACCTGATTTACACCCCCCGCTCCAGAGTCTCTGAAAGCTCGGTGGCGCTGCACGCGCTGCGGGGTCTGCCCTTTGACCGCGCCAAGGTTCGCAAAGTGGAATTCAACATGGACGGCGACGACGTGCGTTTGGGCGAGCATTACGCGCAATTGGCCCGCGAGTTGGCAGCGCACGGGCGGCGGGGCCTGAGCGTGGCTTACCTGACCATCGGAGACGCGATGACCTACAGCACGCTGGGCTACTTGGCCGCCGCGCTGCGCCGCGAGTGCCCCGAGTGGCCTCAGCGCCTCCTGCCCGCCCCCACCAGCTACGCCACCGCCGCCGCGCTGACCGGGTTTTCGCTGGGCGAAGGCAAAGAGCGGGTGCTGATTTTGCCCTGCCCGGACGACCCTTCTACGCTGCCTGCCGATATTGCCGCCAACGACGTGCTGGTGCTGATGAAGGTCGGCAAGCGCATGGGCGCGGTGCTGTCGGTGCTGCGCGACCTGGGCATCACCGAACACTGCGCCCTGGCCCACCGCATCGGGCTGGACGGCGAAGTGGTGTTGCCCTCGCTGACCGGGCTGACCGACCCCGCCCGGCTCGGCTACCTCAGCGTGCTTCTGATTCGCAAAACCAGCCCTCGGAGATTTGCATGAACATCACCCCTCACCCCGACCCTTCCAAACCTGACCCGGCCCGCGTCTATTTCATCGGCGCTGGCCCTGGCGCACCCGACCTCATTACGCTTCGCGGAGCCAAGCGTCTGGCAGAGGCCGACCTCATCCTGTACGCGGGGTCGCTGGTGCCCGAAGCCGTGCTGGAGCACGCCCACCCGAACGCCGAACGACTGAACACGGCGGGCATGAACCTGACCGAGCAAGTGTCGGTGTACGAGCGGGCCAAACGCGATGGGCTGAAAGTGGCGCGGCTGCACAGCGGCGACCCGGCCATCTACGGAGCCACCGCCGAGCAAATGCGCCTGCTGCGGGAGCTGGAGCTGCCTTACGAAATCGTGCCGGGAGTCAGCAGCTTTACCGCTTGCGCCGCCGCGCTGGAGGCCGAACTCACGCGGCCCGAGGTCACGCAGACCATCATCCTGACCCGTGCCTCGGGACGTGCCAGCCCCGTGCCAGACGCCGAAAGTCTCGCCAGCCTCGCGGCGCACCGGGCCAGCCTCTGCATTTTCCTGGGTGGGGCACAGCTGCGTGAGAATGTCGCCACCCTGCTCCAGCATTACCCCCCTGAGACGCCCGCCGCGCTGGTGCAGCGGGCCTCGCAGCCCGAAGAGCGGCGGCACGCGGCCCCGCTGGGACGGCTGCTGGACGGACTGACCCTCAGCGAGTGGCAACTCACGACCATGCTCCTCGTCAGCCCGGCGCTGGGCCGTGTGGAGGAGCTCAGCGCCCTGAGCCGCCTCTACGACCCGCAGTACGCGCACCGGTTTCGCCGCGCTCAGGCCAGCCCGGCGGGAGCTGATCCGGAATGACGCCCGGCGTGTGGCCCGTACGCCGCGAAACCGAACCCTTGGCGCAGCGGCTGGCGCAGGGGCTGGGCGGCGCACTGCACCGGCCCTGGCTCCTTCCCGAGCGGCAGGCCACGCAGTTTGCCGCCGCGTTCAGGGGGCATCCCGCCTGGGTGTTGATCGGGGCGACGGGCATCGCCACGCGCTTTCTCTCCGGCCTGCCGCAGTCCAAGCACACCGACCCCGCTGTGGTGGTGCTCGACGACCACGCCCGCTTTGCCGTCGCGCTGCTGGGCGGTCACGAGGGCGGCGGCAACGCGCTGGCCTACGCGGTGGCCCGCCTGACGGGAGCCGTGCCTGTGGTCACGACCGCCACCGAAGCCGTCAAGCCGCTCACCCTGGGTATCGGCTGCCGGCGCGGGGTGAGCGGAGCCCGGATTCAGGCCGCCGCCGAGCACGCGCTGGGCGGGCGCCGCCTGAGCGAAGTGCGCGAAGTGGCGACTGTGGACCTCAAGGCGAATGAGCCTGGGCTGCTGGCCTTTTGCCAGGAGCACGGCCTGGCCCTGCGCGTGTTCGCCGGTGCTGACCTGCAAGCGCGGCCTTTCGTGACTCGTCACAGCGACTGGGTGCAGCAAAACGTCGGCCTCAGCGGCGTCTGCGAACCGTGTGCCCTGCTCGCCAGCGTGCGCGGGCGGCTGCTGGTGCCCAAAACGGCCCTGGACGGCGTAACGGTGGCGGTGGTGGCCGATGACTTCGTTTAGCAATGTCAAAGGGTCAAGGATCTAAGTGTCCAAGAAGCCCAAAACCATATCAATCCCTCCCTTCCCCTTATACGGGACTGGGCTTTACTCCGCACATCCGAGGAAAGCGCCCGAATGCGCTTCGCGCCGCCCAGCCCCGTATTTTCTTCTCCTCGCCCTGCTCGGAAAAACAGTTTGGATGCCCAAACTATTTTTCGAAGCCGTATTAGACCCTTCACCCTGCACAGGAGCCATCCATGTCCCAACCCGATCCCATCCCACACGGCAAACTCAGCCTGGTTTCTGTCGGTCCCGGCACGCTGGAACTCGTGCCCGAACGCGCCCGCCGCGCCCTGAGCGAAGCCGACACGGTCGTCGCCTACGACCTGTATCTGACCTGGGTGCGGCCTCTCCTGCGGCCCGAGCAGGAGATCCTGACCCCCCCGCTGACCCAGGAAAAGCACCGCGCCGAACTCGCCATCTCGCACGCCGCGGCGGGTCGTCGGGTGGCGCTCGTCAGCAGCGGCGACATCGGCATCTACGCGATGGCGGGGCTGGTCTTTGAGGATCTGCCTGCCGACCCGCCGTTTGAAGTCGAAGTCATTCCCGGCATTACCTCGGCCACCGCCTGCGCCTCGCTGCTGGGGTCGCCGCTGACCCACGACTTCGCTACGCTCAGCCTCTCGGACCTGCTGTGCCCGTGGGAGTGGATCGCGTCGCGCGCCTCGCACATCGCCCAGGCAGATTTGGCGTGCGTGCTGTACAACGTCCAGAGCAAGGCGCGCCCAGACGGCGTGTACCGGGCGCTGCGGCTGATGCTGGAACACAAAAGTCCCGAAACGGTATGCGGCGTGGTCCGCAACGCCTACCGCGAAGGCCAAGAGGTGCGCGTCACCACCCTGGGCGAGTTGCTGGAGGCGCAGTTCGACATGCTGACCACCATCGTCATCGGCAACCGCTTTACCGCCCGCAAGGGGCAGTGGATGTACACGCCACGCGGCTACAACGACTGGCAGCCCGGCGGGCAGAGGGCCGAACAGGCGCATGAATCTGCGAAGCCTGAATCTGGATCCAACTCGGACTCCAATTTCGCCCCCGCCGTCTGGGTGTTCGGCGGCACGGGGGACGGCAACGCGCTGGCGCTCGCGCTGGCCGAGTCGGGGCAACGGGTGATGCTCAGCGTCGCCAGCGAACTGGGGCAGGTGGTGGCTCCGCAGCATCCGCACCTGCACCTGTACAGTGGCCCCAGTGGGGTGCAGGCCCGTCGCTTGGCCCTGAGAAGCGCCCTGGCCGTGGTGGACGCCACCCACCCGTATGCCGCCAGCATCACCACGCAGTTACAGGAATTGGCCGCAGAACTGCAGGTGCCGTACTACCGCTACCAGCGTCCCAGCAGCCTGCCTGCTGATCGCCGTGGGGCGGGCGTCCACCTGGTCGCGGACTTTGCCGAGGCCGCCAGGGTCGCCGCCGCCTACGGGCGGGTCTTTCTGGCCACAGGCAGCAAAGATCTCGCCACGTTCGTTCAGGCCGCGCCGCACGCTGAAACCTATGTGCGCCTGACCCCGCAACCCGCCGTCATCGAGCGGGCGCTGGCCCTGGGTGTTCCTGCGAGCCGAATTTGCGCGGCGCTCGGCCCCTTCTCGCGCGAGTGGAACGTGGCCCAGTGGCGCATGTGGGGCATCGGGGCCGTGGTGACCAAGGACAGCGGCGACGCGGGCGGATTTACCGACAAGCTGGAGGCCGCCCGCGAACTGGGGGTGCCGCTGATCGTGGTGACCCGCCCACCGGCCCCGGCGGGCGCCTTCGCCGATGCCGGGGCGCTCAGAGAGGCCCTGAGCCGCGAACTGTCTCGCCCGTCTCCCACCCCCAGAGAGGAGCACCTATGAACCAGAGTCGTCTTCCGGCCCACACGTTCAAGACCCCTGTCACCATCGTCACCGGTTTTCTGGGCAGTGGCAAAACCACCCTGCTTCAGAACCTGCTCGGCCAGACCCATGACCGCACACTGGCGATCATCGTCAACGAATTCGGCGAGGTCAGCATCGACGGCCCGCTGCTCGACACCCGCGCCGAGGGCGTGGAACTGCACGACGTGCAGGGCGGCCTGCTGGCCTACGGCGGCGAGGGCGACGCTTTTTACCGCACCCTGGGGGCCCTGCGGCGCCGGCGTCATACCTTCGACCACGTGCTGATCGAAACGAGCGGGCTGGCGGTGCCGACCGCGGTGATGGTGGCGCTAGAGTCACCCGAATTCGCCGCCGATTTCGTGCTGGACGCCACGTTGGTGGTGGTGGATACGCCACTGATGCTGTCGGGCGATTTCGATGCCCCGCAAGACGAGGCCGCCGCCCGCGTCTTCGATGCTCAACTTGAATATGCCGACGTGGCTGTGCTGAACAAAATTGACGCGCTGAGCGACGCCGAGCTGCTCCAAGCCGAAGCCGACGTTCGGGAGCGGGCGCCCCGCGTGCGGTTTCTGGAACTGGCCTACGGCGCCCGCCTGGACACGCAACTGACACTGGGCCTCAACCTGCACGGCAACCGCCGCAGCGCCGTCCACCAGGCCCCGGTCAGTGGCACGCCCGGCGACTTCGCCCAGCCGCTGCACGACCACTCCAGCGTGGACGGGCACTCGCACGGCGACATGGACGCGCATGTCCACAGCCTCAGCACCCACCAGCATTTTCACGAGCACGACCCCGGCTGGCAGTCTTTCCGGCTGACCAGTGACCGCGTGCAGGACGTGCCGAGGCTGCTGGGAACCGTGCAGAACGTGGCCCGCGTCTTTCCCGTGTTGCGCGTCAAAGGCTTTGTCAACGGCACGGACGGCGAGCGGCACGCGGTGCAGGCGGTACGTTCGCGCATTGAGAGCAGCCCCGCCCCTGCCCGGACTGGCGCCCCCAACGAACTGATTTTCATCGGCTACCACATCAGCCGCAAAAAGGTGATCGAGGCGCTGCAAAAAGCCCTGCCTGCGGAGCAGTGGCATTGATCAGGGAGAAGACGGTGAGAGGAAGTTACAAATGACGGCCTTCGTGTCGCTGATTGGGGGCGGTCTGGGCGACGTGGGACTGCTGACCCTAAGGGGCCGGGCAGCATTGGAACGGGCCGACGTGGTGCTTTATGACGCCCTCGCCAACCCCGAACTGCTGCAGTTCTGTCCGGAGGCGCAAAAAATCTATGTCGGCAAGCAGGGCTTCGGGCCGCAGACGCCGCAAGGGGACATCCACAGGCTGCTGCTGCGGCACGCGCTCGCGAACGGGGGGCAACGGGTGGCGCGGCTCAAGGGCGGCGACGCCTTCGTGTTCGGGCGGGGCGGCGAAGAAGCCCTCGCCTGCGCCGAGGCGGGGATTCCCTTTGAAGTCATTCCTGGGGTCAGCAGCGCTATTGCCGCCGCCGCCTACGCGGGCATTCCCGTCACCCACCGGGGCGTCGCCCGCCATTTCAGCGTGGTGACCGGGCACGACCTGGGCGGCGCCCACCTGCCCACCCACCTCGCCCACGCCGACACGCTGGTCATTTTGATGGGCCTGCGCAGCGTGGCCGACATAGGTGCCTCTCTGCTGGCGGCGGGGCGCGCTCCGCAGACCCCTGTCGCGGCGATCGAGCGGGCCAGCCTGCCCGGTCAGCGCGTGCTGCGAACGACCCTGGGCCAGATGGCTCAGGCCGTGACCGACGCGGGCATTCAGCCCCCCGCCGTCCTGATTGTGGGTGAGGTGGCGGCCCTGCACGAGCGGCTGAACTGGTTTCGGTCCGTGCCGCAGCCGCTCTCAGGCCGCTCCATCGTCGTGACGCGCACCCGCCTGGGTCAGAGCCCTCTGGCCCGGATGCTGCGGGAGCGCGGAGCCGCCGTCACGGAAGTGCCCCTGCTGCAGTTTTCCACGACCTGCCGCTCCAAAGAACTCATTGCGGGCGTGCGGGAGCACCGGGGCTGGGTGGTCTTTTCCAGCGAATATGCCGTGACTGCCTTTTTCGACGAGCTGCGCCGGGCTGGACTCGACGGGCGGGCGCTGGCCTCTCTGAAATTTGCGGCCATCGGCACAGGCACCCAGGCGGCGCTGGCGGCCCATCAGGTCAGGGCCGATTATGTTCCGCCGCGTTCCGGAGCGGGGTTTGTGGGCCAGGGCCTGCCTGCCGGGGCGGGTGAACTGGTCGTGCACTTCGGCGCCCAGCACCCGGACGCGGCCCTGCAAGCGGCCCTGAATGCCCGTCAGCTGGACTACCTGCTGCTGGAAACCTACAGGACTACCCCCGCCGTCCTCAGCCCGGTTCAGCGAGAGGCCCTGGCGGCGGCAGAGGTGGTCACGCTGTCTTCCAGCATCGCGGCCAGGGCGCTGGCAGAAGTGGCGGGCACGGATTACCCGGTATTGTCGATTGGCCCTCAGACCACGGCGGCGGCGCGGGCGGCGGGTTTTACGCGTCTGACCGAGGCCTGCCGCGCCGACCTGGAGGGCATGGTCGCTGCGGTGCTGGAAGAAAGGGGAAAAGGTGCGGTGGAAGCCGTGCCGCAGGATTGGGGAGGATGAGATGCACAGTCCAGTAGACGGGCCAGCGGGCACGCCAGACAACACCGCAACTGAGGCCGACCGCGACGCCCTGTGGCGGGTGCTGCGGGCGCGGCGCGACCATCGCCATTTCCGGCCCGACCCGGTGCCCCTGGAGATTCTGAAGCGGCTGCTGGGCGTGTTCGAGGTCGCCCCCAGCGTAGGTCTGAGCCAGCCCTGGCAGGTCACGGTGGTCACGCGCCCCGAACTCAAGGAGGCCGTCTACGCGAGTTTCGCTGGGGTACGCCAGGAGGAGCGGGAGCGTTTCGCCGGGGAGCGGCGCGAACGCTACGACGCCCTTAAGCTGGAGGGCATCCGGGAAGCGCCGGTGGGCCTGCTGGTCAGTTTTTTGCCGCCCCAGGAGGCCACGCTGGGCACCACCAGCATGAGCGCTGCCCTGGAATACAGCGTGGTCAGTGCCATCACCCTGCTGTGGCTCGCGGCGACGGCAGAGGGCCTGGGGCTGGGCTGGGTCAGCCTGGTGCGGCCCGCCGAGCTGCGGAGGTTGTTGGATTTGCCGGACCGGGCGCAGCCGCTGGCCTACCTCTGTCTGGGCTACCCGGCCCTGGAACTGTGGGAGCCGCTGCTGCAAACCGTCGGCTGGGACACGCGCAAGCCCTTGGAGGTGGAGTGGAAATGACTGCACCCACCCCCAGAAAACCCAGTTCGAGGCAACGGGTCACCCGCGCCGATGGACGCACCATCAACGTCGTTCGTAAGCGTGGGCACCTGACCTATTGCTTCCACGGCTGCTGCTGCGGGCGCACCGACAAGGGTTACCCCGCCGCGCCTGCAGACGCGTACAAGCACGAATGGCTACGGCGCAAGATGCGAAACCACGTTCACCTCACCAAGGGTGGCTGCCTCGGCCCCTGCGCCCTGAACAACGTGGCCCACCTGGTGTTCGACGGCTACGACGTGTGGTTTCACTCGGTGAACGACGCGTGGCTGGTGACGGCCATTTTCGAATACATAGACGCCATGCTCGCTGCGGACGGTTATCTGCCCGTGCCGCCCGAACTGATCGAATACACCTTCAATTACTACACCTGGGACGCGGCAGCGGGGTCGGTGGCGGGCGAGGACGTCCTGGCGACGCTGGAGACGCCTGACGAGCTGAGCGGCTTCGCGCTGCTCTCGCACGCGGACACCGACCTGCTCAACCTCCGGGCGGCCCGTGAAACCCTGCCAGGCGACTTCGGCCCCGTCACGGGCGCGGCACTCGGCAGTCTTCGGAGCGAAGGGCAGATGGCCACGCTGCTGTCCGGGCCGGTGGGCCGCGCTGAAGTGATCGTGCTGCGGATTCACGGACAGGCGAAGGCGATCACCGGGCTGGAATTGCTGCTTTCACACGCACAGAAGGCGGGGCAAACCGTCCTCTTGCTGAGCGGTACGAACGAACCTGACCCCGAACTGGCCCGCCTCAGCCTCTTTCCGATAGGCGCCGCGCCTGCGCACACGCTGGACACCGCGCTGAAGTACCTCGCGGCGAGCGGCTGGCAGAACATGCGGGAACTTTTGCTGTCTCTCTCGGACACCTTACGGCTGACGGGCTACGGTGCCCAGCCCCCACTGGCCTTGCCGGAACACGGGATTTATCACCCGCAGTTGCCTGAGAACGCGACCTTGACGGACTGGGAACGCTGGCGCGACCCGCAGCGTCCTGCGGTCGGCATCCTCTTTTACCGCGCTCACGCCCTGAGCGGCAATACTGCCTTCATAGACTCGCTGATTGAAGCCCTGGACGACGCCGGAGCCGACGCGCTGCCGGTTTTCACGAC
>NZ_JAUNHK010000036.1:7485-11116 GCF_030523985.1 Deinococcus sp. | reverse complement strand
CGCTGATTGAAGCCCTGGACGACGCCGGAGCCGACGCGCTGCCGGTTTTCACGACTTCGCTGAAGGATACGGACAGGGCGGGAAGGCCGAAGGCGTTTGGTTTCTTCGAGGCTATGGGCCATGAGCCGTGGGACGGGGGCAAAGACCCTCAAGGCCCAAGGCCCATAGCCCATAATCCCCGCGTTTCAGCGGTGATTTCCACCCTTTCTTTCGCCCTGGGTGAAATCAATGCGGGTGGCATCACCGAGGCGGGCGCGGGCGTGTCGGCGCTGGGGGGGCTGGGCGTCCCCGTGGTGCAGGGCCTCACGCTGGGCGGCGCGAAAGGCCCGTGGGAAACCAGTGCACGCGGCCTGAACCCGCTGGATACAGCGATGAACGTGGCCCTGCCCGAGTTCGACGGGCGCATCATCAGCGTGCCGTTCGCTTTCAAGGAGCAAGACGGCGAGGCCCGCAGGCTGACCGCCGACCCCGAACGCGCGGCCCGCCTCGCTGGCATGGCCCTGCGGCTGGCACGGCTGCGGCACAAACCCAACTCACAGAAGCGGCTGGCGTTCGTGTTTACCAACTCCACCAGCAAGGCGTCTCAGGTGGGCAACGCGGTGGGGCTGGACTCGGCGGCCTCGCTGCTGCGGATTTTGCGGGCGTTGGCCACACAAGGATACGACGTGGGCGAACTTCCCGATTCGTCCGACCAGCTCATGCACGAACTGATTGAGCGCAGCAACTACGACGCCACCGTGATGACGCCCGCTGGGCTCGCCCGCGCCGCTGTTCGGATTCCCACGGAGCGCTACGCCCAATGGTTTGCCGAACTTCCGCCTTCGCAGCAACGCCGCATGACGGAGCAGTGGGGCAAGCCGCCTGGGACGGCCTATGTCCACGACGGGCGACTCTGCCTCGCCGGGATGACCTTCGGCAAGTGTTTTGTGGCGCTGCAACCGCCGCGCGGCTATGGCATGGACGCCGACGCGATTTACCACACGCCCGACTTGCCGCCCACCCACCATTACCACGCGCTCTACCGCTGGCTACGCGAACCCACCGCCCTGGGGGGCTTCGGGGCCGATGCCATGATTCATGTGGGCAAGCACGGCACGCTGGAATGGCTGCCCGGCAAGGGGGTGGGCCTGAGCCGCGAGTGTTTCCCTGACAGCTTTCTGGGCGACCTGCCGCTGTTTTACCCGTTCGTCATCAACGACCCGGGCGAAGGCACCCAGGCCAAACGCCGCGCCCACGCGACGATCCTCGATCACCTGCCCCCGCCCCTGACCCGCGCCGACACCTACGGCCCACTGGCGGAGCTGGCCGCGCTGGTCGATGAGTATTACCAGCTCGAACTGCTCGACCCCAGCAAATTGCCGCTGCTGCAGGGTCAGATCTGGGAGCTGGTGCAAAAGACCAACCTCGGTGAAGACCTCAGCACCATGCTGACCCGCAACCACGGTGACCACGTTCACGAGTGGGACGACACCGAAACCGAGGACGGTGTGCCCCTGACCATCGCCGAGATGAGCGGCAGTGACGTGGCACACCTGCTGGAAGACATCGACGGGTACCTCTGCGAACTGGGCGCGGCGCATATTCGGGATGGCCTGCACACGCTGGGTCTGCCCCCACAGGGCGAACAGTTGCCCGAAATGCTGCGGGCGCTGACCCGCCTCAGTAACGTGGGCGAACGCGACAGCGTGCCAGGGCTGCACGCGGGGCTGGCGGAGGTGCTGGGGCTTTCTTTGAACGACCTGTTAGATAACCCTGGGGCTAAGCTAAGACAGTGAACCCCGCCAACCCCCTGATTGTTCAGGCTGACCGCAGCGTGTTCCTGGAGGCGTTTAACCCGCTGGCAGAGCAGGCCCGCGCCGCGATTGCCCCTTTTGCCGAACTGGTCAGCAGCCCCGAGCACATGCACACCTACCGCGTGACGCCGCTCTCTCTCTGGAACGCGGCCAGCACGGGCATGGGGCCGGGAGAAATGGTGGCAGCCCTCACGCAGTACGCCAAATTTCCGCTGCCCGCCAACGTGGAAACCGACATCCGCGAACTGGCGGGGCGCTGGGGACGGCTGACGCTGGAGCAGTTCGACAACGGCCTGCTGCTGATGACGGCGGAAGGCGACGGGCCGCTGCTGACCGAACTCTCGCGCCACAAGGCGGTGGCCCCGCTGCTGGGCGACAGGCTCTCAGAGACAGTGTTTACCGTGCCGCCCGCGCACCGTGGCGTGCTTAAACAGGCCCTCATTGAAGTCGGCTGGCCCGTGGATGACCGCGCAGGCTACGCCGAGGGAGACGCTTTCGCGGTGGCCCTGGCCCCCAGCCTGGACGTGCGCGACTACCAGCGCGAAGCCGCCGAAGCCTTTTACCAGGCGGGCAGCGAGCGCGGCGGTTCGGGCGTGGTGGTGCTGGCTCCAGGGGCAGGAAAAACCGTGGTCGGCATCGCGGTCATGAATCTGGTGGGGCAGCGTACCCTGGTACTCACCACCAACCGCACCAGCGTCAACCAGTGGCGGCGCGAGATTCTGAGTAAAACCCAGCTTTCGCCCGACGACGTGCGCGAGTACGCGGCGGGTAAAGATCTCGCGCCCGTCACGCTCTGCACCTACCAGATGCTCACGCACAGGAAGCGCGGCAGCCAGAGCAGCGACCCGGAGGCTTACCCACACATGTCGCTTATTGGCGCGTCCGAATGGGGCCTGATTATCTACGACGAGGTTCACCTACTGCCCGCGCCCGTGTTCAGACTCACCGCCGAGGTGCAGGCCCGCCGCCGCCTGGGGCTGACCGCCACCCTGATCCGGGAAGATGGCCGCGAGGGCGACGTTTTTGCGCTGATTGGCCCCAAGCGCTACGACCAGCCCTGGAAAACCCTGGAAGCACAGGGCTGGATTGCCGAGGCTGACTGCGCCGAAGTGCGTTTGCGCCTGCCTGCCGAGGAGCGTATGGCCTATGCGGTGGCCCCAGACCGCGACAAACACCGCATCGCCGCCGAAAACCCTGGCAAGCGGCGCGTGCTGGCCCAGTTGCTGCGGCAACACGCGGGGCAGCCGACCCTGATTATCGGGCAGTACCTTGACCAGTTGGAATTGATCGGCCAGGACACCGAGGCCCCCGTGATTACGGGCAAAACCCCGCAGGCCGAGCGAGAACGCCTCTTTCAGGCTTTTCGGGAAGGCCGCCTGAACACCCTGATTCTGTCCAAGGTGGGCAATTTTGCGCTTGACCTGCCCGACGCCGAGGTGTTGGTGCAAGTGTCGGGCGCGTTCGGCAGCCGTCAGGAGGAAGCGCAGCGGCTGGGGCGACTGCTGCGGCCCAAGCAAGGTGGTCGCGGGGCACACTTTTACACGCTGGTGACCCGTGAAACCAGCGAGGAGGATTTTGCCCACCACCGCCAGCTTTTTCTGGCCGAGCAGGGCTACAGCTACCGCATTCTGGACGAAGAGGAATTAGGATAGGGGCAATGCATAACGACTCGCCCGCGCCCAAAAAACGGGGTCGCCCGTCCAAAAAGGAAGCTGGGAACGATGCTCCCGCGACAGTTCGCGCCAGCGCCACCCCGCCGCTGCAACTTTCCGACTTCGGCGTATCCGAAGTGACCGCGCACCGCCCCGTGAGCCTGCTGGAAGTGCAGGACGCCGCCG
>NZ_JAUNHK010000036.1:0-7385 GCF_030523985.1 Deinococcus sp. | reverse complement strand
TCCGAAGTGACCGCGCACCGCCCCGTGAGCCTGCTGGAAGTGCAGGACGCCGCCGACCTGGACGTGCTGCTGCTGGACAGCAAACTTGCGCCGCATCTTCTGACGCGTCTGTCGCCCACCGTGGCGCTGCTGGCAAAGGACAGTGAAAAGGCTGTGTTGGACGCCCTTCGCAAAGCGGGTCACACGCCCAAGGTGGTGGAGACATGAAGAAGACGGCCCGCAGCACATCAAACGACCTGCCTGCGTCCGATGTCGGTGAATTTCATCCCCTGGTCACGGATTTTCGGCTAGAAAGCTATACCGATCTGCTGGGCAGCCACCACGCCCTGAAGGCAGCGCGGCGCATCAGCGGCGTGAGTAAAATCACGGGCCTGACCGAAGCCAAGCGCCTGATTCGGGAGACACTGAGCAGTCCCGCCCAGATAGACGAACTGATTGCCCGCCTGCATCCCACCGAACTGCTGCTGCTGCAGGAACTCAGGCGGCATGGCGGCTTGGTCAATGCCTGGGAACTGTTTACCTTCGCACGGCTGCGTGAATTGCCGCTGCCGAGACAGAACCTCAGCCTGACCGCCAGTTACCTCTTCAAGAACTATCAGCCCGCCCAGTGGGAGGCCGCCACTTTGGTCTGGAGCCTGCTGGCAGATGGCCTGCTGTTTCCAAGCAATGTGCCAAATCCGTGGCTCTACGGCGGTTATTCGTACTATGGGCGTACCGAGTGGCGTTTGGGGTCAGCTCCCCCACAGACCGTACTGGCTGACCCGCGCCTGCTTGCCCGCCTGCCTGATGACGCCCGCCCCGCCGCGCCCCTGCCGCCCCCCACCAAGGCCAAAGCCACCACCTCCAGCCTACCCGTCACGCTGGCCCGCCTGCAACTGCTGGAAATCGTGCGGGCGGTGCAGAGTATCGGCGGCGTGGGGCTGACCAAAGCGGGCCAACCAGCCAAAAATGACCTCAAGCGGCTGCTGAGGGAGCTGGGCGGCCTGACGGAACCCGAAACCTGGCTGGGGCTGGCCATGCTGCTGGGCCTGCTGATTCCCGACGGCAAAGGCGAGCGCCTCGTTCCACTCAAGATGGGCGTGGAAACCCTGCGGAGCTTTCCCACCTACGCCCTTCAAGCGGGCCTTGACTCGGCCTTGCCTTCACTGGACACTCCGGAGGACACGGAATTTGAAGCCGTCAACCCCTACACCGTTCGCGCCTGCCTGCTCGCGCTGCTGAACGAATGGGACAGGCCCGTGCGTGAAAGCGACCTGAGGGCGCAGTTGGAAAAGATTTTGCCCAGTCAGGTACGGGCCTTTGGCGTCGAGATGCTGGGGGGCTCCAAAATAACGGCCAAGCGTGACGCCGCCTGGAAAGGCTGGCTGAGTGGCACCTTGCGCGGCCTGTTTACCCTGCTGGGCAAAGTCACGGTGGAGGGCGAAGGCACAGACAAGGTCATCATTCCCCACCGCCTGACCCTAGACGCCACCGACTCGGACACCCCCAGCGCCAGCGGCCCGGCCTGGGTCTTGCAGCCCAACTTTGAACTGCTGGTGTATCCAGCACAACTGACCGAGCAGCAGTTGCCCGTGCTGGCGGCCGCCGAAGCCGTGCGGTTCGACGCCCAGACCGCCGTGTACCGTCTGACCCGTAGCAGCGTGTATGCGGCGCTGGAGCAGGGGTTGGCACTGCCTGCCCTGCTCGCGGGCCTGGAAGCGGGTTCCGCCACGCCGCTCTCGCCGGCCATGCGCCGCAGCATAGAAGACTGGGCCGCCCGTCGTGACCGCTTGGTGCTGCATCAGGGCGCGACATTGCTGGAATATCCCACTCGCGAAAAGCGCGACGCGGCGCTGCAAAGAGGTGGGCGGGCCATAGGCGAAACCTACCTGCTGCTGGACGCAGGCAAGAAGCCGCCCGTAGGCGTGACCATCCTGAATTATGCCGCCGCGCCCAAGCAAGTTCTGAAATTCAGCGCGTCGGGCGAGTTTATTCTGGCCTCGCCGCTCGACTTGCTGGGCCGCGCTCTACTGGCGGGGCGGGTCAAAAGGGTGGGGGGAAATAAATACCGCTTTTTGCCGCCAGTGGGTGAAACCTACCCCAGTGGCCTGCTGGGCGACGTGGAGGCACGCACGGCGGGCAAATTGCCCGAAGAGGTGCGGCTGCAACTGGGTATCTGGACGGGCCGCACCCCCGCGCCTGCCCTGAGTACCGTGACCCTGTTTCAGCACCCGCAGGTCAGCGCCCTGGCCCGTTTGCCGCGCCTGCAAGGACTGCTGGGCACCGCGCTGGGCGCAGAACTGTACACCGTCCCGTCAGGCAAAGAAACCGAATTGCACTCCGCGCTGAGCGAACTGGGCATCCAGACCAGCGCGCAATTCCGCACACCCAAGGACGCCGACGCCGACCTGAAAGTCATCAACGACACCCGCAAAAAACGTGAGTACCTGGAAGGGCTGATTGGGGCGGGCGAAAACGTCAGACTGCGTTATTACGAGGAAAAACGCGGCAATGACTGGTACGGCACAGTAGTCAGAGGCCGCCTGCGCGTCGCCAATTTCAGGCCATTGAAGATTGACCGCACGGGTTCCACACCTTACCTGGAAGCCAAATTCTTGGAAGGTGGCGAGGAAGAGCGCATCCGCATCGGCTACATTGTGGCGCTGGGGGCGCTGTGAATGACACGCTGAGTGCTCTCGCCGCCCGCCCCATCCAAACCCACGGCGACGCCTTGGAACTGCTCGACGAACTGAGCTTGCACCTGTATCAGCTTCTCGCGGAGCGCGATTATGACCCCGCCACCATCCCCGAAGTGTTGGCGCTTACGCTGGGGCCGCGCGAGAGCTACGGCACACTGCCGCAGACCTTGCACTACGCCTGTACCCGCCTCAAACCCGACCTGGACCGCACCGACGAGGAAATCTCCAATCTGCTATCGGGCCTGTCGGGGCGCTACGTTCCCGCTGGGCCGAGCGGCGCACCCAGTCGCGGGCAGGCGCACATTCTGCCTACCGGGCGCAACTTTTACGCGGTTGACCCCCGCGCGGTGCCCTCGGCGGCGGCCTGGGCGGTGGGGCAGAATCTGGCGCGGGAGGTGCTGGAACGCCACTTGAAGGAAACGGACGCGTACCCCGAACACGTCGCCATCAGCGTGTGGGGCACCTCCAACATGCGCACGCAGGGCGACGACCTCGCGGAAATCTTCGCGCTGCTGGGCGTCAGACCCGTGTGGCACCCGCAAAGCCGCCGCCTGGAAAGCGTGGAACTCTTGCCCCTTTCCGAACTGGGCCGTCCGCGCATCGACGTGACGGTGAGGATTTCGGGCTTTTTCCGCGACGCTTTCCCACACCTGATTCATCTTCTGGACGACGCGTTTTCCCTCGCCATGCACGCCGACGAAGACCCCGCTCAGAACTTTCCGCGCAAGCACTACCTGGCCGAGCTGGAAGGCCGCCTTCACGACCTCCCGCCTGAGGAAGCCGAGGCCCGCGCCCGTTACCGCGTGTTCGGCAGTGCGCCGGGCACGTACGGCGCGGGGATTTTAGACCTGATTCACGAGGGCAACTGGCAGACCGACGCCGACTTCGCGCAGGTGTTCGTCAACTGGGGCGGCTACGCCTACACCGCTGCCGAAGCGGGGACCGACGCCCGTGAGGACTTCCGCGCCCGCCTGTCTCAGACGCAACTGGTGCTGCACAATCAGGACAACCGCGAACACGACATCTTTGACAGTGACGACTATCTGCAGTTTTTCGGCGGGATGCTGGCCTCGGTGCGCCACCTCAGCGGGGCGCAGCCGCGTGGGTACTTTGGCGACAGTTCCAACCCAGAACGCTCGCGGGTGCGCGACCTGAAAGAAGAGGCGCTGCGGGTATACCGCTCCCGCGTGGTCAATCCCAAGTGGCTAGAAGGCATCCGGCGGCACGGCTACAAGGGCGGCCTGGAGCAAACCGCCACTGTGGATTACCTGTTTGGATTTGACGCCACCGCCGAGATCGCCCACGACTTCATGTACGAGGGTGTGGCGCAGGCCTACGCACTGGACGCCGAAAATCAGGCCTTCCTCAAGCAGAGCAACCCCTGGGCACTGAATGCGATTGCGAACAGGCTGCTGGAAGCCGAGGGACGCGGCATGTGGCAGGCGAACGCCGACACTTTATCAGCGCTGCAAGACCTGCTGGCAGAGAGTGAAGGGCTGCTGGAAGAACGGGGGGAACGTGGACGCTGACCCTTTCGCCCGCTGGCGTGACCTTGTTCTTTCCGCCCGCTCCGGGCGCCACGAGGCCGAGCGCGACCTCGCTTTCTGGCAGGCCAGAGCCGCTGCCTACGACACCACCCAGCCCGCGCTGCCCAATACGGTGCGCTGGCTGGCGGACGAACTGCGAGGCCTGGGCAGCCTGCTGGAAATCGGGGCGGGCACGGGGCGTCTGGTGCTGCCCCTGGCAGGGTGCGTGCCGCACGTCACTGCGCTGGACTACTCTCCCGAAATGCTGGCGCAGCTGCGGCTCAAGCGTCTGCCGCCCACCCTGCAGACGGTGTGCTGTTCGCTGGAACGGGCGCCCCGGCAGGTCCCTCCACACGACGCGGTGCTGTCAGCGTGGTCGCTGGCCTATCAGTCAGACCTGCGGGCAGCTTTGCACACCCTCAAAAGCCTCAGCCGCCGCGTGGTGTACCTGCTCGAAGATGACGGCGTGGGCAGTCCCCACGTCAATCTGCGGCGTTCGCTGGCACGCAGGCCCAAGCCAGGGCGGGCCACCCTGCTGCGGGAGGCGGTAGCGGCGCTGGGCTGGCCTGCCAGGACCTACACCGTGACCGAGGAGCGCGAACTGACCCTGCCAGACACCCCTGCGCTGCTGGCGCTGGCCCGCCTGCCTCTGCCCGAAAACGAGGTGCTGGGTGTCCTTGCGCCTTACCTTGCGGCCCACGGCAAAGGCTGGCTCTACCGCTGGACATTCAAGGTTCACATTATCCGAATCGTGGTGGACTAAACTTAGTTTATGACTGATTTTCCCAAAGTGCCCGAAATCATCAATGTCCACGCCGCCAAAACGCATCTTTCGCGCCTGCTGGAACGTGCCCACGGCGGCGAGGAAATTATTCTGGCCAAGGGGGGCAAACCGTATGCCCGGCTGATGCCGCTTGCCGAGAAGCGCCCGCGTCAGTTCGGTCTGCTGGCGGGCAAAGTAGAAATTACCCCCGATTTTTACGAGGAATCTATGCGTCCGCTGTCCGAGGAAGAATTGAAGGACTGGGAATGAGGTTGCTGCTGGACACACATATTTTACTGTGGCTGACGCTCAAGCCCGAGCTTTTGCCTGCTGCCTTGCTGCCCACGCTCCAGAGCGAAGAGTCAAGATTTGTGGTCAGTGCTGCGAGCATCTGGGAAATCTCTATCAAGCATCATCTCGGCAAGCTGCCCGAAGCGGCTCCACTGATGGCCGACGTGGAAGACGCGGTGGCCTCGCTGGGGGCCGATCTGCTGCCCATGACCCACCGGCACGCACTGCGGGCGGGCGAACTGGACTGGGCGCACCGCGACCCCTTCGACCGGATGCTGGTGGCCCAGGCGCAGGTGGAAGGCTTGCGCCTGATGACGCTGGACGAACATATCCGGCGGTTTTCCGGTGCGCCGCTGCTGGAAGGGCCAGCTTGAGCCTGTTTCCCCTCTCGGCCATTGCCCACCAGCCCGAGCTGCTGCTGGCACTCTCGCTGCTGGCCGTCTCGCCCGACATCGGCGGCCTGCTCATTCGCGGTGACCGGGGAGCCGCCAAAAGCACGGCGGCTCGGGGACTGGCGGCCCTGCTGCCTGGAGGCGGCCCCTTCGTCAACCTGCCGCTGGGCGCCACCGAAGACCGCGTGGTCGGTACGCTGGATCTGGAGGCGGCACTGACCGGCGAAGCGCGTCTCAAGCCTGGGCTGATGGCGCAGGCCGACGGCGGCGTGCTCTACATAGACGAGGTGAATCTGCTGCCCGACCATCTGGTCGACGTGCTGCTGGACGCGGCCGCCATGGGCGTGGTGCGGGTGCAGCGCGACAGCCTCAGCGCCGAGCAGTCTGCCCGTTTCGCGCTGATCGGCTCCATGAACCCCGAAGAAGGTCAGCTCAGGCCGCAGTTTCTGGACCGCTTCGGTCTGTGTTTGGACGTGGCAGCCCCCACCGACCCCGCCCAGCGCGCCGAAATCATCCGCCGCCGCATGGCGTTCGAGGCCGATGCGGCCGCGTTTACGGCGAAGTGGAAAGAGCAGGAGCAGGAGTTGAAAGCGCGGCTGGGCGCGGCCCGCCAGCACTTTGGCGCGGTGAACGTGCCAGACGCTCTGCTGGACGTCATCACTCGGATGACCACCTCGGCGGGCGTGCGTTCGCTGCGGGCCGACCTGGTGCTGCACCGCGCCTCCCGGGCCTTTGCCGCGCTGGAAGGGCGAGCTGTGGTCACGCCCGAGGATGTGGAGGCCGTAGCCCCACTTGTACTCAACCACCGCCGCGAGCCCGGGCAAGGTCCGCCACCCTCTCCCCCACCGCCACAGCGATCAGAAGAACCGCAGCCGCAGCCCCCACAAGGCGTCCCGCACGAGGAAATTTTTGCACCGACCCAGGCGTTGCCGCTGCCGCTTGCGACGCCCGCCAGAGCAGGCCGGACCACGGGGGGCGAGCGTGAAGGCCGGCTGATTCGCACTGTTCCCGACCCCCACGCGGCGCGGCTGCATCTGCCGTCTACCCTTATGCAGGCAGCGGGGCGCAGTGGAGAACCTACACTCACCCGCGAGGATTTCCGCGCTCCTCTTCATGAGCAAGTCGGTGGGCGACGGGTGCTGTTTGTGGCGGATGCCAGCGGCAGCGTGGGCGTATCGGGCCGCATGGGAGCAGTCAAAGCCGCCATGCTGGACGTGCTGGCGGACCAGAACTCGCGTGACCGTGTGGCCCTGGTGACCTTCCGTGGCACGGGCGCAACCCTGGACCTGGACTGGACAAATGACGCGCAAGCGGCCGAGGAGGTCATTCGGCAAGCCGCAACAGGCGGACGCACGCCGCTGGCCCACGCGCTGCGCCAGGCGGGCGAAGTGCTGAGGGCCTCCAGAGGTGCGGAACTGGTCATCTTCACCGACGGGCGGGCCAATGTGCCGCTCTCGGCAGGTTCGGACGCCTGGGCCGACGCCTTGGCTCAGGCGGGGGCGCTGCGGGGGGTGCGCTGCACTGTGGTGGACACCGAAGCGGGGCAAGTGCGTCTGGGACGGGCCGCGAAACTGGCAGAGGTGTTGGGGGCGCAACTGCTGGAGCTGGAACAGGGCTGACATGGGAATCTCATCCCCTGGCCAGCGCTCGCCATGCGGGGAGGCAGGACCACAACGCCTGAGCACGTTCGGTCAGCTTTCAGACGTAGGCGAGGGAGAGTCAGTCCCGTGTCGGA
>NZ_JAUNHK010000165.1 GCF_030523985.1 Deinococcus sp. | reverse complement strand
GCGCCCCAGCTGCCGCTCTCTGCTCTAGGATGACGGGCAATGCGTTTACCTTTTACCCGCTCGCCTCTCCCCCGCGCCGTGCTGCTGCGCCTGGAATCGGGCCGGGTCGTGGTGCTCAGCGTGCTTCTGGGCGGCTTTGTGGGCGGGCTGTGCCTGCTGCTGCGGTTGCTGCTTGACCTGCTGCTGCCCGTCGGAGCCTGGCTGACCCGCTACTCGCCCCCCGGAACACCGGGCGAAGGTGGGCTGCTGATGGCCTTCGGGCAGGTGTCGCCCTGGTTACTGCTGCTGCTCCCCCTGGCAGGGGCGGCCTCCACCTGGCTCGTTCCCGCCGAACCGGGCGGCGCGTTCGCCCAACTCGTACGCGGCACCAACCAGCAGGTGCGCGGGCGCGAAACCTGGCCTCAACTGCCCGCCCAGGCCCAGGCCCTCGGCGGCGCACTCGTCGCCTATGTCACGGGCCTGTTTATGGGGCGCGACTCTTTGTTTATTCAGCTAGGCCAAATGGGCACGCGCCTGCTGGCCCGCCTGACCCGTCTGGACACCGCCGAACTGCGGATGCTGATGCTGGCGGGGGCCGCCGCTGGTCTGGGTGCCGTGCTGCACGCGCCCCTGGCAGCAGCCGTGCTGATTGCCGAGGTGCTGTACCGCCGCTTCGAGTTTGAATTTGAAGTCCTGATGCCCTGCGTGCTGGCCTCGGTCGCCGCCTACGCCGTGTACGGGCTGGGCTTCGGCTTTGCGCCGCTGCTCGACCTGGGACAGGTGCAGTTGCCGCCCCTGCGTCAGCTTCCCGCGCTGGCCCTGCTGATGGTGCTGGTCACGGGCGCAGGCTGGCTGCTGCTTCACGCCTGCCGCCTGATTCCCGAGCGCCTGACCGACGGGCGCTGGCGGCCCCTGCTGGGCGCGGCCTTTGGCCTCGTGACTGCGCTGATTGCCGTTTTCGTGACGCCCACCGTGCTGGGTGACGGCTCCGGCTGGTTGCAGGTGGGCCTCAGCGGGTTCATGGGCAGCGAGGCAGCGGCGCAGGGACTCTGGCGCTGGCTGCTGCTGGCGCTGGGGGCGCGGCTGGCGTTTGGTGGCGGGGTGCTGCCCTCCGTCGGCATCGGTGGCCTGCTGGGGATCGGGCTGGCGCACTGGCTCCAGATTGACGTGGCGATGGCAGGACTCGTCGGGGCCGTCGCCTTCCTGACGGTCACGCTGAACGTGCCGGTGGCCGCCACCCTGCTCGCCGTGGCCTGGGGTGGCGACATGATTCTGCCCCTGGCCTTGCTCGCGGCAGGCATCGCCCACGCGCTGAGCGGCGAACCGGGCATCGTGCCGGGACAACTGCGTTCGCGTGCCCACAGCGTTCCGGTGCGCGGCCCGTCGGCCCAGCTTCCCGACGGTGTCCGCAACCTGCCGCGGCACGTTCCGGAAACCCCCGGTGTCCCCTACCAGGGCGGCGAAGGCGAAGCGGGCGGCAGCGAGCGCGAACTCTACCGCCGCGCCGTGCCGCGCAGTTGGCAGGGAGCCAAGTTGAAACTGGTCGCTCTGCCGCCCGGTGTGGAAATCATGGGTATAGTCCGCGACGGCGAAGTGAAGGTGCCGCGCCCGGAGATGTACCTGACCCCCGAAGACGACCTGATTTTCCTGGCCCAGCCCGAAGCCTACGCCGCGCTGGAGGGCGTCCTGCGGCTGCCGGGGGCCTGAATATTGCTTGAATGATACGGGGCTGGGCTTGACTCCGCACATCCGAGGAAAGCGCCCGAATGTGCTCTGCTTCGCCGCTTGGCAAGTCCGCGCCGCCCAATCCCGTTGTTGCTTCCACTCCCCGCCCTGAAAACGGGCCTCCGAATCGCTTCTATCGGCCCGGCACAGTTCGCTCTGCTCGGAAAAACAGTTTGGATGCCCAAACGATTTTTCGAAGCTGTATTACACCCTCGCTTGGGTCAGGGCCGCGTACTTCCGCAGCATCTCCCAGCCTTGCCCGCCCTTCATCACTTCGCGGGCCTGTTCCACGCCTTCGCGAATGCTCTGGACGCGTCCGGCGGTTCTGAGGGCCGCCCCCGTGTTGAGCGCCACGATGTCACGCTGCGCGGGGGTGCCGCCGCCCGTCAGCAGGGCGCGGGTAATTTCGGCGTTCTCGGCAGGACTGCCCCCCACGATGGCCGAGCGGGGATGCAGGTCCACGCCGCATTCTTCGGGGTGCATGACGCGGTCGACAATCTCGCCGTCCCGCAGGCCCGACACGGTGTTGGGGCCGCAGACGGTGAATTCGTCCAGCCCATCGCCGTACACGACGGTGGCCCCCTTCGCCCCCAGGTGCTTGAGGGCTTCAGCCAGCGTGCGGGTCAGGTCGGCCCGGAACACGCCCACGACGAGGTGACTGGCCCCCGCCGGGTTGGACAGCGGCCCCAGGATGTTGAACACCGTGCGGGCGGCAAGGTCGGAGCGCACCGGGGCGGCGTGGCGCAGCGCGGGGTGGTAGTTGCGGGCGAACATGAAGCCCACGCCGAGCGTGTCAATCGCTTCCTGAATCTGTTCGGGGGCGGCGTCCAAGTTGACGCCCAGGGCTTCGAGCACGTCGGCACTTCCGGCCCGCGAGCTGGCGGCGCGGTTGCCGTGCTTGGCGATGGGAATACCCGCGCCTGCCAACACGAAAGCGGTGGTGGTGGAGATGTTGAAGGTATGCGCCCCGTCGCCCCCGGTGCCGACCACATCCATCAGGACTTCGCGGGGGCGCAGCTTGACCGTGACGGCATTTTCGCGCATGGCCTGGGCGAATCCGGCGATTTCTTCGGGGGTTTCGCCGCGCACCCGCAGGGCCGCGAGCGCCGCCGCCAGCCGAACACTGCTCAGGTCGCCCGCCATCACTTCGCGCATGAAGGCCGCTGCCTCGGCCTGGCTCAGAATGTCACCGTTCATCAGTCGGGCGTGGGCGGGCAGAGTGGGCGCGGTCATGCGGCCCCCCGGCTGCGGCGCTCGCGTACCAGTTGCAAAAAGTTTTCCAGCATTTTCATACCTTCCTGGGTCTCGATACTTTCGGGGTGAAACTGCACGCCGTAGATGGGGTAGTCGCGGTGGCGCAGGGCCATCACCACTTCTTCTTGCGGGTCGGTCGTCCAGGCGGTGGCCTCCAGCACTGGCGGCAGCCCGCGCACCACCAGCGAGTGATAGCGGGTCACGCGCACCTGCTCGGGCAGTCCGGCAAACAGCCCCTTGCCCTCATGCCGCAGCACGCTGGTTTTGCCATGCACCGGAAGGCACGCCCGCTCCACCCGCGCCCCGAACGCTTGCCCGATGCTCTGGTGGCCCAGGCACACGCCCAGCAGCGGGTACTGCGGCCCCAGTTCGCGCACCACGTCCACACTCAGGCCCGCTTCGAGCGGCGTACACGGCCCCGGCGACACCACGATGCCGTCGGGGGCCAGCCGCCGCACGTCGTCCAGCGTGAAGGCGTCGTTGCGCCACACGGTCAGGTCGGCGCCCAGCGAGCCGAAGTACTGCACCAGGTTGTAGGTAAAAGAGTCGTAATTGTCTATCAGAAGCAGGCGTAAAGGCGTATCTGGCATGAAAGCTCCAAAGAAAAAGCGCCCGGCGAACGTAGAGTTCACCTAAGCGCGGAAGGGGGCGACGAAACGCAGCCGGAACCAGCCTAGGCGCGGCTGGGCCACCAACGGTTCAG
>NZ_JAUNHK010000035.1 GCF_030523985.1 Deinococcus sp. | reverse complement strand
CCCCCTGTCAAGCCCTCTGGCGACACCGCCCCAAAAAACCGTGAAACGCAGAATTCAAGGGGCCGTCGGGCGCGAAGCGCACGGGCCGCACACGAATCGGAAAACAGCAGCGTCTAGACCCCGTGAAACCGAGAAACACCGTCAGGCCAGCGAACTGACCGCCATTTGCACAGCGCCAGCGTAAAAGCCCCTGTCCCCCCCGGGGATAGGGGTTTGGGGTTGGGGCCAAGAGCTTAAGCCAAAGCCCTCACCCTCACACCCCCCAAGCCGTCACCCTCACCCCACCTGACTTTCGTCCAGCCCCACACCGAAGCCCTGGTCGAGAATGTCCTCGTTGTAGGTGCGGAAGGCCAGCATCGTCTGGGTACGCAAGATGCCCCCAATTTTGCGCAGGTGCCCCGTCACCACGTCGTCCAGACGGTCGTACTCGGAAAGTTTGACGATGGCGACGATGTCCCACTCGCCCGTGACCGAGTAGACCTCGCGCACGCTGGGCACGGCGGCAAGGGCCTCGGCGGTTTCCTGAATCTGGTGGCGTTCGGCCTGAACCATCACGATTGCGGTGACCATGCCGCTTACCATAACGGCTCCCGGTGGTGCAGATGGCTGATGGCAGAGAGCAGATGGGCTGAAGGCGCAGGTTTGGCTTCAACCGCCTGTGCGCCGCACCCAGAAACGCATCGGCTTGGGCGTTTCGGCCTGCTCCCCGATGTCCTGCCAGGAGAGCGTGGTGTGGAGGTCGGGTCGCTCGGCGTAGCCCCGCGCCCGCCAGAAAGCGTGCAGGTCGCGGTAGGGTGTGGGCCGCGCCGGGTGGTCGTCCGGGCGCTGCACGGCGCAGAAGGCCGTGACGGGCAGCCCCAACTGCTGGGCATACCCTTCGCGCTGGTCGAAAAAGGCGTGCCCCAGCCCCCGGCCCCGGTACTCGGGCAGCAGCACGCTTTCCCCGAAATACAGCACCTCGCTCACGTCGAACTCTTCGCTTTGCTCGAAGGGGCGACGCAATTCGGCGGTTTCCTGGGTCAGCGGCAGTGTGGTGCTCGCGCCCACCACCCGCTCACCGTCGCGGGCGAGGGCCACGAATGCGCCCGGAGCCTGCACATAGGTTTCGAGGTAGTGCTGTTCGTAGTCCAGGCTCCCCGCGTACAGGTAGGGAAATTCCCGGAACACGGCCATCCGCAGCCGGGCGAGGTCGGGCAGGGCCGCCCGCAGTTCGTCGCCCGTGACCGGCTTTACCGTCAGGCTCCCCGTCGCCACTCAGCCGCCCACCTGCCGGGTCCAGTCCGCCAGGTTGTAGTAGTTGGTCACGCGGGCAATCTGGCCTCCGCGCAACTCGAAAAAGGCTCCGACCGGCAGGGTGTAGCGCTGGCCCTGCGCGGCGGGCAGCCCTTCGTCGGTCTGAAGGTACTCGCCCTCGATGACGAATTCGGCGGCGGCCCGCTGACCGTCCGGTGACACCATCACCACCAGGTCGCGTGCCTGCTCGCGGTAGTGGGCGTCCATGCGGGCCAGAAACTGCCGGAAGGCGTCTTTGCCCTGCTGGGTCGGCCCCTCGTTGATGTCGTGGCGCACGTCGTCGGTGAGGAGGGAGAGCATTGTTTCCCAGTCGCCCGCGTTGAAAGCGGCGTAGTAACGTTCGAGAACGGTGGTGCTGGCATCGGTCATGCCCACCAGCATAAAGCGGAGGGCCGGGGGCGCTCACTTCCCGCTGCTGATCTGGCAAACTGTGAGCATGAGAAGTCGCAGGCGGAACAATGACTGACGTGACGCCCCGCGCCCGATGGAACACCCCCGAAGAATTCTGGGCCAGTCGCCCGTTTCTTCTCCCTGGAGGACAGCCCGCGTGAACCCGACCCGTTACATCCTGACCCGCTCCTGCCTGCAAGACGGGAGCATGCGCCTGCTCAAGTTCAACGAGTTCTACTTTCCCGAGAGCGGCACGGCACAGTTCGTGGATGACCGGGGCAAGGAATACAGCGCCCAGATTGACCGTGACCAGATGCGCGTGCTGGGCCTGGGCGAGCTGTACCACGACCACAACCTCAGCGTGAACGACGTGCTGGTGATTACCCCCGTCGCGCCGGGCCGCTACGAGGTCGGTGCCGTCGTCAAGCCCTACAGCACCCCCCGCGCCCGGCAGACCCGCAGGCCCGCTTCCGCCCGTAACGAGCGTGAAGACACCCAGACCCGCCGCGAGGCGTCGCCCTCGGTGCGCGAAGTGCGTGCCCAGGCCAGCAGCCAGGGCCAGAGCAACCTTCAGGCCCGCCGCCGCAGTGGGCCGAGCGGAGGGGGCGGGCGCAACCTGTCAGGCCTGGGCGAGGAGCGCCGCCCTGAGGAAATCCCCGCGCCCAGCCTCAAGCCGATTGCTCCTGCCTTTGCGCCGCAGGTGCCGCAGGCGGGCCGCCAGGAATTGACGTTGCCCGCGCCCCTGCCCGCCTTCGGCAGCCGCGAACGGGCCGAGCGTGACCGTGCTGAGCGTGACCGGGCCGAACGTGAGCGGGCCGAGCGGGTCAACACCGAAAAAGCGGGAGGCGAAACCCCTGGGGCCGAGGCAGCCGCAACCGAGGCTGCACCGACCCCCGAGCCGGACGCCCGCAGCGACCGCGCCACCTCGCGTATGGCACCCGGCGTGCTGGAAGACCAGATTGCCGAATTTGCCCGCCTGACCGGATACCGCCTGACCCTGCTGGGGCACGGGCTGATGCGCCTGTCTGCCGACCTGGGGCCGCAGTACAGCTACACCGTGCTGCTGGCGACCGAGCCGATGGCGACCACCTACCCGGAGTGGGACGGCAGCGACGACCACCGCGCCCTGGTGACCCCCGAGGAAAACCGCGCCCCCGGCGTGCCGCGCCTGACCCGCGAGGCACTGGTGTCGCTGACCGAACATGCCCGCCTCGCGCCGCTGGGCGCCCTCGACCTGCGCGGCTACTGGCGTTCGGGGGACATCAATCTGGAGAGTGCGGCGAGCGTCGCGGAACTCGTCAGCGCCCACCTCGCCCAGCGCGGCGCCTTCACCTATGTCCTGCTGACCCTGGCGCAGCAACCGGCCCAGACTGTCCTGAGCCTGACCGAACTGGCCCAGCGCCTCGGCAACGGAGTCAGCCTGAACGACATGCAGTCGGTGCTCGAAACCCTGTCGCGCCCGCCGTTCCTGGCGGTGACGCTGCTGCCCGACCATCAGTTTTTGCTGCGCAGCAGCGTCACCGACCTGCTGGCTGACCTGGCAGACTACGCCCAGGGGGTGCGCCGCCGCCTGCGCTCGCCCGGTGCCCAGGCTGCGGCCCAGACGACTCCGGCCCACACAACTTCGGCTCCGGCCCCGGTGCTGCTCGAACCCTGAACGCCCCTCCACGCTCAGCCCTTTACACTGCCCGGCATGACGCGGCAACTTCCTGATTTTTCTGCCCTGCGGCGCAACTTGCTGCGCTGGTTCGACCATGCGGGCCGCGACCTGCCCTGGCGACAGGGGCCAGAGGGCGGGCGCGACCCTTACCGCGTCTGGGTGGCAGAAATTTTGCTGCAACAGACGCAGGTTTCGCGGGGGCTGCACTACTACCAGCGGTTTCTGGACACTTTTCCGACGGTAGAGGCCCTCGCCGCCGCGCCGCAAGACGCCGTACTCAAAGCCTGGGAAGGCTGCGGCTACTATGCCCGCGCCCGCAACCTGCACCGTGCGGCGGGGCTGGTCGTGGCGCAGGGCTGGCCCCAGACCTACGACGGGTGGCTGGCGCTTCCCGGCGTGGGGCCGTACACCGCCGCCGCCGTCAGCAGCCTGAGCCTCAACGAACCCAGAGCGGTCAACGACGGCAACGTGCGCCGCGTGCTGTCGCGCCTGTTGGCCGAGGCTCAACCCTCTGAGAAATGGGTGCAGGCCCAGGCCGATGCGCTGCTGGCCCCCGAGCGCCCCGCCGCCTGGAACGAGGCGTTGATGGACTTGGGGGCGACGGTCTGCACCCCCAAAGCGCCCACCTGTGACCGTTGCCCCGTTCGTGCCCATTGCGCGGCGCTGGCGCTGGGTCGTCCCACCGACTACCCCGCCCCCAAAGTCCGTGCCGCCGTGCGCGAAGTGCGGGCGGTGGCCCTGCTGATCGGCACGCCCGATTGCGCGGTGCTGGAAAAGCGGGACGGGACGCTGCTGGGCGGTCTGAGCGGTCTGCCGAGTGAGGTGCTGGGGGAAAATGAACCCCCTGCCGAGGCGCTGGCCCGCTTGTGCGCCCGCCTGAACGCCACCCCTGGCCCGCTCCTGGGAACAGTAGGCCACACCATGACCCATCGCCGCATCACGCTGGAGGTCTACCGCGCCGAGGCCGACGCGCCGTGTCAGCAAGTGGCGCAGGCGGCCCTGTCGCGCCTGGACCACAAGGCGCTGGCGCTGGGGCGGATGCCTGGGCTGTTCGGGCTTTGAGCTAGGGGCCGTGAGGCAACCGCGTAGCGCCGCATGTCAACTGTGACGTTCGTCGCTCATGGTCCCTTCAAACACGTTCGCCGTGCCTGCTGACCCAGCCCCCCACAGGCCCGCGCCGCCCGCATAAAGGCGTTCAGGTCGCCGCCTTGACGCGCCAGCAATGCCTCGAAATCGGGCACCAGTTCGGCATAGGCGGCAATCGCGCCCAGCGAGGCGTTGTTCCAGTCGGTTTTGAGCGGCGAATACCCGCGCCAGTCGGCATTCAGGGCGCTCAGGCTCTCTCCGAGGCGGGTTAGGCGCTCGGCCTTGCGGCTGAGTCGCTCGGTATCGGGCAACCCCGAAGCGTAAAGCTGCGCCAGGTCGCGTTGGGCCTCTAGAACCAGGGTTTCAAAGGCAGCGGCGCGGGCTTCCAGTTGGGCGTCTTCCTCGCGGAGTTCGGGCGTGCCGAACTGGGCCAGATAGCGGCGCATTCCCTCGTTTTCCACCGTGACCGCATACGACTCGTTGAAGGCCGTGTCGCCAGGGGCATACAGGCTGGCGTGCGCCAGTTCGTGCAGCACGGTGCGAATCAGCACGCTGTCAGGATAGCTCAGCATGGCGGAAGTCAGCGGGTCGGGCAGGTGGCCCAGGGTGCTGTACGCCTTGACGCCACCCACGTACACGTCTTCGCCCAGGGCGCGGCGCTGCTCGGCGTAGGCCAGGGCGTCGGTTTGCCGAAAATAGCCCCGGTAGCCCACGCAGCCCGCTATAGGAAAGCAGGAAGTCTGAAGCTGGGTACCGAAGGCTGGAGCGCTAAACACGTTCCAGACCAGAAAAGGCCGCCCCAGGTCAGCGTAAGTGCGAAAAGCGGGCGAGTCGGGCAGCCCCAGCGAGGTGGCGAAGGCGCGGGCCTGAGCCGCCAGGGTCAGCTTGCGGCGCGTGTCCTGCGGGAGCGCGGGATTTTGCAGCACAGCTTCAAGCGGTCTGGCGGCGCTGAGCAACTCGGCCTGTCCCCGCGCCGCCTGCGCCAGATAAGCGGCGGGCGCACAACTGCTGAGTCCCGCGCAGACGAGGGCGGCAGCCAGGAGGCGAAGCGACATGCCGCAGGATACCGGGCCGCCGGGCCGTCCAAATTCTGGTCCGCTCGAATGCCCACCTTCTTGATTTTCCATTCGCAACAGCCCGCCCCCGCTCTGCTAGCATGCCCCGGTGCTGGGGGTAGAACATTTAACCGTGCGCTACGGGTCGCAAGTGGCCCTGGCAGACGCCACCCTGCGCTTCGAGGCGGGGCAGTTCACGGGCATCATCGGCCCCAACGGTGCGGGCAAAAGCACGCTGCTGCGGGCGCTGGCGGGGCTGCTCACCGACTACGACGGGCAAGTCACCTTCGACCCCGGCCACAGCGCCCGCTCTTGCCTGTCGTATGTGCCGCAGCAGCAGACGCTGGACTGGGCCTTTCCCGTGACCGTCTGGGACACTGCCATGATGGGCCGTACCGGGCGGCTGGGCTGGGGGCGCTGGCCTGGGGCCAGAGACCGCCAGATTGTCGCGGACGCCCTGCGTGAAACCGGGGTCTACGACTTGCGTTCCCGCCACATCGGGGCATTGTCGGGCGGGCAACGGCAGCGCGTGCTGCTGGCGCGAATGCTGGCGCGTGAGGGCCACCTGCTGCTGCTGGACGAGCCGCTGACCGGGGTAGACGTGACCACGCAGCAGCAACTGATGGAACTGCTCCGCGCCCAGGCCGACAAGGGCCGCGCCGTGGTGATGGTGACGCACGACCTGGAACAGGCCCGGCGCTGGTGTGACCGCATCGTCCTCATCAACCGCCGCGTGATTGCCGACGGCACACCCGCCGACGTGTACACGCCGCGTAACATCGAAGCGACGTTTACGGGTGGGGGCGTGCATGTGTAGTAGAGGGCGGAGAGTGGAGGGAAGAGGGGAGAGGGTTTTTTTGCCCTTAACTCTCTGCCCTCTTCCCTCCACCGAAAGGGGGATTTCATGCACTGGCTGCTAGACCCCCTGCAATACGACTTTTTCGTTCGGGCGCTGCTGGCGGTGGGGCTGGTCAGCATTCTGTGTGCGCTGATTGGCGCGTGGGTGGTGCTGCGCGGCCTGAGTTATATCGGGGACGCCATGAGCCATGCGGTGCTGCCGGGTATCGTGGCGGCCTTTTTGCTGAAGGGCAATCTGCTGCTCGGCGCGGCGGCGGCCTCGGTGCTGACCGCCCTGAGCATCGGCTTTATCGGGCGGCGCAGCGGGCTGAAGCAGGACAGCGCCATCGGCATCGTGTTCGTGGGTATGTTCGCGCTGGGGATTGTGCTGCTGTCGCGTGCGCCCACCTTTACGTCCGACCTCAGCAACTTCCTGATTGGCAATCCGCTGGGTGTGACCCCCGCCGACCTCTGGAACGCGCTGGGCATCACCCTGGGCGTGGGGGGGCTGCTGCTGGCTATCCAAAAAGAGCTGCTGCTCGCCAGCTTCGACCCCACCGAGGCGCGGACGGTGGGCCTGCCCGTCAACCTGCTCAATAACCTGCTGCTCGTCTTGATCGGGCTGGTCATCGTGCTGACGGTGCAACTGGTCGGCACCACCCTCAGCGTCAGCCTGCTGATTACGTCGAGTGCCGCCGCCCGCCTGCACTCGCGCAGCTTGCCTAGCATGATGCTGCTGTCTGCCGCGCTGGGCATTCTGGGCGGCGTGGGGGGGCTGTACGCCAGCTATTACCTGGACACGGCCCCCGGCGCGACAATTGTGCTGGTCAACACCGCCATTTTCCTGCTGGCGCTGGCCCTACGGCGGCGGGGGGAGAGGTGATGGATGCTGGAGAAGGCTGAGGGGAAGTGGCATGTTGGTTTGCACGCCCCCTCACCCTTCCGTCGCTGCGCTCCTCCCTCCCTCGCCCCTTGTGGGAGAAAAGATGTCCTACCCCTCCACCGCCATCACCCGCAGTTCACCCGTCGCCGCTGCTCCGTCTATCGTCAGGACTTCCAGACGGCAGGGGAGGTCGTCGCGCCCGCACTCGCGCACGAGGTAGGTCTGGGCGGCCCGCCACATCAGCGCCAGTTTACGTGGGGTGACACTCTCGGCGGCGCTGCCGTGGCTACTGCCCCTGCGCTGCCTGACCTCGGTAAAAACCAGCGTGCCGTCCACCTCGCGGCTCACGATGTCTATTTCTCCGCCGGGAATGCGGTAATTGCGGGCCAGAATCTCGCGCCCCAGTCCCGCCAGGTGCGCGGCGGCGCGGGCTTCGGCGTCGGCTCCCTTCATGGGCTTAGGCCAGCCATTCGCGCCAGCCCGTGAAATCGGGAACCGCCAGGGCCGCGCCCGCATCCAGCAGTGCCGGGGCCGGAGCCGTGGTCGTCAGGGCGATGACCGTGCAGCCTGCCGCCGCCGCGCTTTTTACGCCACTGACGGCATCTTCGTGGGCGAGGCAGCGGGCGGGGTCCAGGCCCAGCCGCTCGGCGCCCAACAGGTACGGTTCGGGGTGGGGCTTGCCGTTCTGGACCTCTTCGCTCGTCACCCGGCGCCCAAAGCGCGGGCCGAAGCCCAGTTGCGCCATGCCGAATTTCACGTTGGTGCGGTCGGCGCTGGTCACCAGGGCAAAGGGGATGCCGCGTGCGTCCAGCGCGTCCAGATACCCGCTCAGGCCCGCGACTTCGCGCAGCACTCCGGCGGCGAGGTCACGGTAACGGCCCTCCTTGGCCTCATGAAACCGCTGCATCCACTCGGCGTCGGGCACCCGTCCGGTCAGCCGCTCCACGATTTCGGGGTTGCGCCCGCCGTCCACTTTGGTGTCCAGGTCGTGTTCGGTCAGGTTCAGGCCCAGCCACTCCGCCGCCACTTCCTTCCAGGCGAGGCGGTGAAAGTGGTTGTTGGCGGTCAGCACGCCGTCCATGTCGAACAGCACGCCCGCCGGGGTCAGCGGTTTCACGCTTCGTCCGGGCCGTGGCCCAGGTCAGACAGCAACTCGCGGTAAAAGCGCCCGGCGTCGCGGCGCACGTCGTCCAGCGTGGCGTCCTCGCGGGCAAATTCCATCGCGGCCTCCACCGCTTCGGCCAGCACCTGCGCGTAGATGGGCCAGACCTGGGCCTCACTCTGGGCGGCAGCGGCGAGAGGGGCAGGGGCCGTTTCCCCGTCCAGGCCGCGCAGCGCGAGTTCGGCGGCGAGGCGTTCGGCGTCCTTCTTGGTGCGGCCCTCGGCACTCGCCAGCACCTGCCCACCCGCCCAGACCTTGACGTGAAAGGTGCGTTCGTGGGCAGGGCCGTGCGCCTCGGCCTCGAAGGTGGGTGCGCCCAGTCCCAGGGAAACGAGGCGGGCAATCAGGTCGCCTTTGGCATTCATGGAGTAGAGGGTAGAGGGTCGGGCGCAGTGGGGGAAGGGCTGCCAGGGACGTTAAACTTTCTCATATGACCCGTACTGTGCCGCCTGCTACCGACCTTCCGCCCACCCGCCGCGTGGTGCTGGGCTTGCAGCACTCGATTGCCATGTTCGGGGCCACCGTGCTGGTGCCGATTCTGGTGGGCCTCTCGCCCTCGGTGGCACTGTTCGGGGCCGGGGTCGCCACCCTGCTGTTTCACCTGCTGACGCGGGGGCAGGTGCCGATTTTCCTGGGCAGTTCGTTCGCGTTTATTGCGCCGACCGCGCTGGTCGTCAAGGAAATGGGGCCAGCGGCAGCGGCAGGCGGTCTGATGGCGGCGGGGGCCATGTACCTGCTCTTTTCCGGGCTGGTCAAACTGTTCGGCACCGAGCGGCTGCTGCGGGTGTTTCCGCCCGTGGTGACTGGCCCGGTCATCATCGTCATCGGCCTGGGCCTGAGCAGCGTGGCGGTGAATCAGGCCAAAAACAACTGGTGGCTGGCGCTGGCGACGTTGCTGGCAGCGGTGGTCGCCAGCATCTACGGGCGCGGCCTGTTTCGCATGATTCCCATTCTGGTCGGGGTGGTCACGGGCTATCTGGTGGCGCTGCTGACGGGCCAGATTGCCCCCGACGCCCTCGACGCTATCGCCGCCGCGCCGCTGCTGGGCCTGCCCGACTTTCACGGCCCCGCGCTGGACTGGCGGGCGGTCGCCATCATCGCGCCCGTCGCGGTCGTGACCTTCATCGAGCATGTGGGTGACGTGGTGGTCAACGGGCGGGTGGTCGGCAAGAACTTTCTGGAAAAACCCGGCCTCTCGCGCACCCTGTTTGCCGACGGCATCGCCAACATGAGCAGCGCCGTGATGGGTGGCCCCGCCGCCACCACCTACGCCGAAAACACGGGCGTGCTGGCCCTGACCCGCGTGTACGACCCCCGCGTGATTCAGATAGGCGCGGTGTTCGCCATCCTCTTCGGCTGCTCGCCCAAGCTGGCGGCGGTGCTGAGGAGCCTGCCCCAGGGCGTGCTGGGCGGCGTGAGCATTCTGCTGTTCGGCATGATCGCCTCAGTGGGCATTCGCACCCTCGCCGAAGCCAAAATCGACTTTGCCCACAGCCGCAACCTGATTATCGTGTCACTGATTCTGGTGCTGGGACTGGGCGGCGCGAGCTTTCCGCTCAAGGTCGGCGGCACCTCGTTGGAACTGCATGGCATGGCGCTGGCGGCGCTGGTGGGCATCGTGGCGAACCTGCTTTTGCCCCGGCAGCATCAGGAAGTGGAGGGCGAACCCGAGGGCCGAGACCTCTCGGTTTGATCAAGGCACATGAGGGTCAAATGGCGCTAAAGTGAAAAAGTCCCCAAACGGTTTCGCCCTCTCTCATCAAGGACGTGATTCATGCGCCACCTTCTGATCACTGCGGCCCTCCTGACCCTTGCCCCCGCTGCCTTCGCTGGTGGTGCTGGCCCCCGTCCGGCTCCGCGCCCGACTCCTGCTCCGGTGGCTCCGGCCCCCAAGCCCGTCACCCCCGCCGCGCCCAAGCCGGCGCCGGCTCCCGCGCCTGCGCCCACGCCCGCCGTGACCCAGCCGGCTGCGCCTGCGGCCCCCGTTTTCCCCGACGACCTGCTGTTCCAGCCCGGCCAGTCCTGGCTGCTGGAAGGCACGACGGCAGGCGGCGAGGACCTCGAACGCGAACTGATGATCGACGAGGAAATCCCCGAGTGGGACGACGGCTGGGACTTCACCACCGACCTCGGGCCGCTGAGCTACGACGTGGAAACGGGGCTGGTGTTCGTGGCCGACATGATGACGGGCCTGACCGATGGCACCGATATGCAAGTCTGCATCGGCTACGCGGATGAGGAAGAGGGCGTCATGGACGGCGTGCTGCTTTCTGGTGACATGGACAGCATCAGCGAGCAGCTTGGGCAACTTGACGACAGCGAAGGCTTCCCCGAAACGAACGATGACCTTCGGGCAGCCTTCGAGGACGCTGGGGTAGATGTCGGCACGTGTAACCTGTCCCCGCTCGACTGAGCCGGATCGGCAGCAAGAACCCGCCTGACCTGGGCGGGTTTTTCTGTTGATCCCCAGTCTATTTCCTGGCGTTGTAGGCGTCCCAGACCGCACCCAGGACGACGCCAACGAGGAGGCCAATCGGCAGGTTATTCAACATCATTCCGGCAATCAGTCCGAAAACTATGCCGTAGACGATACCCGCGCCTTTCTGGTTGGATGACATGCCCCCACGGTAGGGGCGAGGGGTCAGCGCAGTATTGGGAAGAATGCGGCAGGAAAGGCATAGAATGCGACTATGAACAAAATGCCAGTTCTTCTCGCGCTGCTGTTGTCGGCTTCTGCTCTGGCGGGTGGGGCTACAGACCTCGCCACCGGGCAACTCTGGGAACTGACTTTGATGGGCAAGGATGGTCTGAGCACGCGCACCACCCTGCACCTGACCAACCCAGTCCCGCCTGCGCCTGAAGTTCGGAACGCTCCGGAAATCCAGTTCTACAACGTGCAAGACTTGTTTTCCGGGGGCTGGCTGACGCTGACGCCTTCAGTCGGCGCTTTAGACGCGACTCTGGCGGGCATCAATCAGGTGCAGTGCTTCACCCTCTGGAAAGCCGAAACTGCCGTTTCCGAGGGGTATTTCCTGCGGGGTACCGCCGACTGGAACTCCCAGCGATTCAATCTGGCGAGCAAGGGTACAGACCTGTCGCGTCAGCAAATCCTTACCCAGTTGAAGACAGTGAGCGACGGCACCTGCACCCTCAAACGCTTGCGCTGAGGCTTATTCGCCGGTCGAGTCAGGGTTCTTCGCCAGGATCGGGCCTGTGGCACGTGTTCGGTTCACAGCCGAACTGAAACGCTGCTGTAGTCGCGCCCAGACAGTGTGCCAGGAAAAATGCGGCTTTTGAAATGCTCACCCTAATTTAGGTGACAGTTTGTTGGAAATCCTGAGATGACGGAGGCGGGACAGAACGGGGAGTACAGTTGCAATCAATCGAGAGCCTCTGTCTGAAGACTCGTATTGCGGTCCCCAACCTGACATCAAGGAGACCTCACCATGACTCAACCCGGCTTCATTCCTCCCGCTCAGCTTCCCGAAACTGCCGTACAGGTCATGAACCACAAGGCTGCACTCAGCCCGGCGACCAGCTTCGTGCTGGTCATTCTGGCCGGGGCTTTCATTGCTTTTGCCGCCGAAGGTTCCAACATGGCGGCCTTCAACTTGTTGGGCAACCCCGAGACCTACGGCCTGGGAAAAATGGTGGCCGGGATAGTGTTTCCCACGGGCCTGATGCTGGTGCTGGTGGCGGGGGCAGAACTGTTTACTGGTAACACCATGATGCTCATCAGTGTTTTGGAGCGGCAGGTCAGTGTCGGGAAGCTACTGGGCAACTGGGTCACGGTGTACCTGGGCAACCTGGTCGGGGCGCTGTTGGTGGCTGGCGTGTACTGGTTCGCCTACCGTCCGCGCCGGGCGGCAGAGCAGAGGTAAGGCGCGGTGGCCCTGGGCCGAGTCGTACGCCGTCAGACACCCTATTGGGCACGAGGTGAGGAGGAAAACTATGACTGAGGACAGAACCACCGCGACCACTCCTGCCACAACGACCACGGGCCGCATTGCGGTCAACTCTGCCTCGCAAGAGGCGCCGGAGGACCACCCCACCACTTCGACCGGCACCGCCGACGCCACCAATCCTGGCCCCCACAATGCCGACGCCCACGGCCCTGAACACGGCGCGACCCAAAGCACCGAGGCGCAGAAGCTGGAACATGAAGCGGCAAAGGGCGAGGAAAACCGCTATTAATTCCCCTATGGCGAGCGTTTCTGGCTTGGACCGACTGCTGGAGCAGAGTGCCGCACTGCACGGCCACCTTTGCCCCCGGCAGGTACTGGGCGTGCGCTCGGCGTTGCTGGCGGGCCGGATTCTGGGTCTGGAGTTCCCGCGAACCGACAAGGCGGTCCTGGTCTTTGTCGAAACCGACGGGTGCTACGCCGATGGCGTTTCGGTGGCGAGCGGCTGCTGGCTGGGACGGCGCACCATGCGCCTGGTCGACCACGGCAAGGTGGCGGCGACTTTTGTCGAAGTCAAGACGGGCCGGGCCGTGCGTGTCTCGCCGCAGACCGACCTGCGCCAGCGGGTGCGGGACGGACGACCGGAAGGCCAGAAACGCTATCAGGCCTATCTGGACGCGTACCGGCAGTGGCCCGATGACCTCCTGTTCGACGCCGCTCGCGTGCAACTAAACCTAGACCTTGCCGCCCTCATCAGCCTGCCGGGCAAACGGGTGGTCTGTCAGGAGTGCGGCGAGGAAATCGTCAACGAACGCGAAGTCCAGCGTGGCGGACGGCTGCTGTGCCAGGACTGTGCGGGCGACCCCTACTTCGTCAAAATCGGCGACGCTCTGAACATCGGTCCGCCTCCTTCCGTGCAGGCGGCTCCATTTCCCTTCGACTGACGCTTCCTGAATCCAGACATCCTTCTTCTTTCGAGGTGATTTTCCATGGCTGATTTCCCTACCCCGCCCGACCAGCCCGCCCACGATTTCCACTACCCCCCCGGCCCGCTGCGGCCCACCTACGGCGCACCCACCACGGTGACGGTGGACGGCGGCCACTACGAGGCAAAGCTGGGTGAACCGCTGATTGACGTTATCAACCGCTCCGGCACCCAGCTGGCGCAGGTCTGTTATCACCCGCAGATGGGGCCGATCGGAACGTGCGACACCTGCATCATGGAGGTTGACGGCGAACTGGTGCGCTCCTGCACCACGCCCGTCGCTGCGGGCCAGAACGTCAAAACGTCGGTGGAAAGGGCAGATGCCGCGCAGCGCGAAGGCTATGACCGCCTGATGGGCCGCCACGACTTCTACTGCACCATCTGCGACAACAACAACCACAACTGCACCCTGCACAACACGCTGGGGCTGCTCAAACCCGACCATCAGGAGCACCCTTACCGTCCCAAAGGGTACGAGAAGGACTTCACCAACCCCTTTTACCGTTACGACCCTGACCAGTGCATTTTGTGTGGCCGCTGCGTACAGGCGTGCCAGAACGTGCAGGTCAACGAAACGCTGAGCATCGACTGGACCTCGGACAACCCCCGCGTGCTGTGGGACGGCGGCAAGCCCATCAACGAAAGCAGTTGCGTCAGCTGCGGCCACTGCGTGACGGTGTGCCCCTGCAACGCGTTGATGGAAACCACCATGCTGGGCGAAGCGGGCCTGATGACCGACCTGCCGCTCCCGGTGTGGAATGCCGCTGTGGACGTGGTGAAGGGAGTCGAAGCCAGCACGGGCCTGCAGGCGATTATGGCCGTGTCGGAGGTCGAAGCGCGGGTGCGTGACGGCTATATCAGCAAGACCAAGACCGTCTGCACCTACTGTGGTGTGGGCTGCTCGTTCGACGTGTGGACCAAGGACCGCCAGATTCTGAAGGTGGAGCCGCAAGAAGGCCCGGTCAACGGGATTTCGACCTGCGTCAAGGGCAAGTTCGCCTGGGACTATGTCAACGACAGTGGACGCCTGACCTCGCCGCTCATCCGCGAGGGCGACCGCTTCCGCGAGGCGAGCTGGGACGAAGCCCTGGACCTGGTGGCCCGCCGCTTCAGCGAAATCCGCGCCCAGTACGGCCCCGACGCGCTGGCCTTCGTGGCGTCGAGCAAGGGCACCAACGAGGAAGCCTACCTGGTGCAGAAGTTCGCCCGGCAGGTCATCGGCACCAACAACGTGGACAACTGCTCGCGCTACTGCCAGTCACCCGCCACCGCTGGCCTGTTCCGCACGGTCGGCTACGGCGGCGACGCAGGCACCATCAGGGATTTGGAAAAGGCCGAGATGGTGCTGGGCATCGGCACCAACACCGCCGAGAGCCACCCAGTGCTCGCCACCCGTATCAAACGCGCCCACAAACTGCGCGGGCAAAAGCTGATTGTGGTGGACCTGCGCGAACACGAAATGGCCCGCCGCGCCGACCTTTTCTTGCGCCCGGCACCCGGCAGCGACTTTATTTGGCTTAACGCCGTCAGCAAGTTCATTCTGGATAACGGCCTGGCCGACGAGAAGTTCATTGCCGAGAAAACCACCGGGCTGGACGACTTCCGCCGCAGCCTGGAGCAGTACACCCTGCCCTACGCCGCCGAGCAAACCGGCCTCTCGGAAGCGCAACTCGAAGACTTGGCCCGCCGGATTGCCGCCGTCAAGAACGGTCTGTGCATCACCTGGGCGATGGGCGTGACGCAGCAGTGCGGCGGCAGCGAAACCAGCACCGCCATCAGCAACCTGCTGCTGATTACCGGCAACTACGGCAAGCCCGGCGCAGGTGCCTACCCGCTGCGCGGTCACAACAACGTGCAGGGCGCCGCCGACATGGGCACGATGCCTGACCTGACCACCGGCTACCAGCCCGTCAAAAATCCCGAAGTCGTGGAGCGATTCCAGCGCGAGTGGGGCATCACCTTGCGCCCCGAACGCGGCCTGGACAACACGCAGATGGTGGGCGCGTCGCTTGAGGGCAAACTCAAGGCCATCTGGGTCACGGGCGAGGAAATGAGCCTGACCGACGCCAACTCCAACCACATGTCCAGCGGCTTCGAGGCGATGGAATTCGTGGTGGTGCAGGAACTGACCTTCAGCAACACCTGCCGCTACGCCGACGTGATTTTGCCCGGTGCGGCCAGCCTGGAAAAAGAAGGGACATTCACCAACACCGAGCGCCGCATTCAGCGTCTGTATCAGGTGATGCCCGGCCTGAAAGGCACCAAGCCCGACTGGCAAATTTACACCGAGGTGGCCCGCCGCATGGGGGCCGACTGGAATTATTCTCACCCCAGCGAAATCATGGACGAAATCGCCCGCGTCTCGCCCATCTACGCCGGGGTCAACTACGAGCGGCTGGAGGGCTACAAGTCGCTGTGCTGGCCGGTGGCTCCCGACGGCACCGATACGCCGCTGCTGTACCTGGGCGGCTTCAATTTCCCCGACGGCAAGGCCCGCCTCTACCCCGCCGAGTTCCAGCCCCGGCAGCGTCCGCCCACCGCCGAGTACGACCTGCACCTGAACAACGGGCGGATGCTGGAACACTTCCACGAGGGAAACATGACTTTCCGCAGTGCCGGAGTGACCAGCAAGGCGCCCGACGCCTTCGTGGAAGTCAGCCCCGAACTGGCAGCCGAACGGGGCGTACAAGACGGCAGTTGGGTGCGCCTGGTCAGCCCCGACGGAGCGGTGCGGGTGCGGGTGCTCGTCACCAGCCGCGTGACTGGCAAGGAAGTGTACGTGCCGATGAACGCCCGCAAGTACCTCGATACCGTGAACCACCTGACGGGCCTGAACCACGACAGCGTGACGCACACGCCCGCCTACAAGGACACCAGTGTTCGCATGGAAGTGCTGGGCGAGGTGGGGGACAACCCGATGCCGCGCAGCAATCCGCGCTGGTACACCCCCACGCCGCAGATGGGTGTGGAAGTGCAGAAGAAGTGGGCGCAGCCCGGGTACCGGATGCCGGGGACGGTCGGCGAAACCCACGGCGCGAGCGGGGACGATTGAGCCCCGTGCAAGGTGGGGCGTGACGGAGCGCCCCGGCTCCTTCTCTGCTCACGCCTCACCGCGCACGGCCCACAGACCGAGTGCAGACCACCGCTTCTCATCCAGTGCTGGAGAACCCACATGGCAAAACCCATAGAATTCACCCCCCGACTGCCCACGCCGCAGGAGCAACTCGACACGGCCACCCACGACTCTGCCGAAGCTTTGACCGAGAGCTTGGCCCTGCTGCGCGAACTGCACGAGCACGGCGTACTGGAACTCCTCATCAAGCTGGTGCGTGGTGGAGAAGGCTTGGCCGAGGGGGCGCTCAAAACGCTGGGCAGTGACCAAGTGCTGCTGGGCATGCGTACCGTCATCGAACTGGCCCGCATGCTGGGCAACCTTCACCCTGCCGACATTCGTCAGTTTGCCCAGGGCGTCAGTAGCGCCGCCGAGCAAGGCGCCCTGGCTGCGGCACACGGCACCAAAGTCAGCCCACTGGAAGTGCCGAAAATGTTGATGGACCGTGACGTCCAACTCGCGCTCGGTGCCCTCTTCGGGGTTCTGAAAGGGCTGGGCGCTGGCTTACGCGAGGCCAACGAGGAGCGGGAAGCCCACGGCTGAGGCTTCCTGAAGCTCGTGCCAAAACTCAACTTGCCGCCGCCCCTGAACACTGGACTTCTTGTGGAATCTGCTGTTCAGGGGTGTGCCCTGTCGCCATTTCGGTCGGCGACACCATCTTTCGCCCGCCCCCCAAGCCGCTCCATGCCGCTGTAAACGGTGGTGCGTCCCTCGCGCGTAAAAGCGCATAGGGTGACGCCGAAGACCTGCGCCGTATCTATGGCGAGGCTGGTAGGTGCCCCCACGCTGACCACCACGGCTATCCCTGCGCTGATGGCCTTCTGAACGATTTCGAACCCGGCGCGGCTGCTGACGCAGAGGATATGGTTGCTCAGCGGCAAGCTGCCGAACAGGGTGCCCACCACCTTGTCTACAGCGTTGTGGCGGCCTACGTCCTCGGCGGCGCTCAGCAGGTCGCCCGCCGCCGAAAAGAGCGCCGCGCCATGTGTTCCGCCTGTGTCGCGGAAGGCTTTTTGCCCCTGCAAGAGTCTGTCGGGAAGGGCATAGATCAGTTCGGGAGCAAGGAGGCCTGCCGTCCAACTCGGTGCCCCTACCCGGAGCGACAGCCGTTCAATGCTGCCTGTACCGCAAACGCCACACGCGCTCGACGATACGGCCAGTCGCGCTGCCCCTGCCACCTTCTCGGATTCGGGCGTGTGCAAGTACCAGAGGTTCGGGTTTTCTTCGTCTGGCAGGAGGTCGAACGTTTCCGGCAGCACCCCTTCCGACACCAGCCAACCCCGCAAAAGGGCAGCGTCGTCACCAGGGGTTCGCATCAATACGGCCAGGGTCAAAGGGCCGTCCGGCAGGCAGAGGCGCAGTTCGAGAGGTTCCTCGGCCGCCACTTTCTCCGTGCGTTCGGCCCCGCCCATGGAAGTCAGGCGAAACGCCGGGAAAGTCGGCAACTCGGTCACCGCCGTCCCTTCCGGCGCACCTTCTGCCCTGGCACCGTGGCCTGCTTGAATTCCTTGCCCTGCAACTTGGCTTCAATGGCCCGAATCTGGTCGCGCAGGCTGGCGGCTCTTTCAAAGTCCAAGTCCTCGCTGGCCTGCCACATTTCGAGTTCGAGGTCGGTCAGTTGCGCGGTCAGTGCGTCGCGGTCGTCGCCCACGTTCTCGCTGCTGATTTCGCCCTCGACTTCCTCGCCGCGAATCACGTCGCGCACGCCCTTAATCACGGTGCGCGGGGTGATACCGTGCTCGGCGTTGTAGGCCAGTTGCTTCTCGCGGCGGCGGGCGGTCTCGTCCATCGCGTACTGCATCGCGGGCGTAATGCTGTCGGCGTACAAAATCACCTCGCCGTTGACATTGCGGGCGGCGCGTCCGATGGTCTGAATCAGGGCGCGTTCCGAGCGCAGAAAGCCTGGTTTGTCGGCGTCCAGAATCGCCACCAGCGACACTTCGGGCAAATCCAAACCTTCGCGCAGCAGGTTGATGCCCACCAGCACGTCGTAATGCCCCAGCCGCAGGTCGCGAATAATCACCTGACGCTCTACCGAATCAATGTCCGAGTGCATGTACCGCGCCTTGACGCCTTTTTCCAGCAGATACTCGGTCAGGTCTTCCGACATGCGCTTGGTCAGCGTCGTGACCAACGTTCTTTCGCCAATGGCGGCCCGCTCGCGCACACGGCCCAGCAGGTCTTCAATCTGGCCTGTGATGGGGCGGATGGTCACTTCGGGGTCAATCAGTCCCGTGGGGCGGATAATCTGGTCAGCCACGCTGTCGGAATGCTCGCGCTCGAACGGCCCAGGGGTGGCGCTCACAAACACGGTCTGGCCCGTCTTGGACATGAATTCGTCGAAGTTCAGCGGGCGGTTGTCCATCGCGCTCGGCAAGCGAAAGCCGTAATCCACCAGCGTTTGCTTTCTGGCCCTGTCCCCGTTCGCCATCCCGCCGATTTGCGGCACCGTCACATGCGACTCGTCAATAAAGGTCACAAAGTCGTCGGGGAAGTAGTCCAGCATGGTGTACGGCGTGGCTCCTGCGGCGCGCCCGTCAATGTGGCGCGAGTAGTTTTCAATGCCCGAGCAGTAGCCCAAGACCTTCAGCATCTCCAGGTCGTAGAGGGTGCGCTCCTTGAGCCGCTGCGCCTCCAGCAACTTGCCCACCGACTTGAAATATTCCAGCCGCTCGTCCAGTTCCTGCTGAATGGTCACGATGGCCCGCTCGATGTTGCCTGCGCTGGAGACGTAGTGCTTGGCGGGATAAACCACCGTGGCGTCCAGGTCGCCCAAGCGCTCGCCCGTCAGCGGATGCACCACGCTGATGCGCTCCACATCGTCGCCCCACAGTTCTATGCGGAGGGGCTGCTCGTCGTAGGCAGGCCAGACCGTGACCGTTTCGCCCTTGACCGAAAAACGCCCAGGCATCAGCTCAATGTCGTTGCGCTCGTACTGCATGTTGACCAGCCTTCCCAGCAGTTCGTCACGGGGCATGGAACCGCCCTTTTTCACAATCGCATTGAGCGCGGTGTATTCCTTGGGGTCGCCCAGACCGTAGATGCACGACACCGACGCCACCACAATCGTGTCGCGGCGGGTCAGCAAGCTGCGGGTGGTGGAGTGGCGCAACCGCTCAATTTCCTGATTGACGCTGGCGTCCTTTTCAATAAAGAGGTCTTTGCCAGGGACGTAGGCTTCGGGCTGGTAGTAGTCGTAGTAGCTGATGAAGAATTCCACGGCGGCATCGGGGAAAAACTCGCGGAACTCAGAGGCCAGTTGCGCCGTCAGGATTTTATTGGGGGCCATGATGAGGGCGGGGCGCTGGGTTTGCTCAATGACTTTCGCCATGGAGTAGGTCTTGCCCGTGCCCGTCGCCCCCAGCAAGGTTTGAAACCTCAGTCCGCTCTCCAGACCGTCTACAAGCGAGGCGATGGCGGTGGGTTGGTCACCAGACGGCGAGAATTCGGACTTGACCTTGAGCATAAGGGTTATTTTACGCTATGGGCGTAAGGGAAAAGGTAGACTGGGTGGCGTATGACGTTCACGCCGCGCCAGTTGGAATTGCTAAGGCAGAGTTGCTACGGCGACCCGCAGTTGCCCGAGTACCTGGAGCGGATTCTGGTGGAAGGGCCAGGAGATTACGATTGGCCGCCCGAACCAGGCTATTACGAAGGCGAACAGATTCCCTTGCATGAACGCATCTGGGCGCAAATCTGGCATCAGGGCGACATTTACCCCGCCACTTATGTCGCCGTGCCCGTGCTGTGTGAGGTAGTGGCGCGGTTTCCCCAGTTGAATCACTGGCTAATGCTCTCCAATTTGGTCGCAATTGAGCAGTCTAGGCCACGGTTTGAACCTCACCTCAAGCCGTATTTGGATACCGAAACTTTGGCAGCTTACGACGCGGCGCTGGCTGATTTGTTGCCGCATCTCCCCGCGCAACTCAGAATGCAGGATGACAGTACACAGCAGGGGCTTAGCATTGTGCAGCGCATTCTGGCATTGATGGCCTTTGCGACGGGACAGCAGTGGGCGGGGACGCTATGGTCAACGCCACCCTTGATTGATTTCTATACGGGCAGTCTTGCGCCTGTGGTAGAAGACGCTGCTGCCAACCTGAACCGCAACGATCTGCCCAACAATCTGAAAGCTGAATGGCAGGCGTGGTGGGCCAACCGCAACACTCGGCAAAATGAGCCGCCCGAGAGTTTGGACTTCTAGCCGTTACTCCCCGAACTTGTCCAACTCCAATGCAAATAGCGCTGCCCGCTCCAACTCTTTCAGGCGGAAGGTGGACAGCGACGTGATGAACTCGCCCAAATCTTCCTTGTACACCGTCTGAATGTTGTCCAGCGAAATGGCGCTGCGTTCGGGTACGCCGTCAAAGGTTTCCAGCATCACCTGCGAGGCAATGCCGCGTACCCGCGTGGTCAACGGGGCCACGGTGACGCTGTGCAGGTGGGCAATCAGCGCGTCTCTGGTCAGGATAACGACGGGGCGCGGTTTGTCCAGTTCGCACCAGTAGATGTCGCCGCGTCTGGGCTGCGGCATTACTCGCCCCAGGCGCGGCGCTTGGGCATAGGGGCGTCGGCTTCGGGACCAGACAGGTAGCTCTGGCGGTGCGCTTCCTCAGCCATCAGGGCGCGGCGGCGCTTGAGTTCGGCGTGCAGCGCAGCCCGAATAAAGGCACTGCGGGTTTCACCGCCCACCGCAGCGGCCTCGTCTACCGCCGAAAGCAGCGCCTCATCCAGTGTCATCTGCACCGTTTTCATGTGGAAAAAATACCACATCAATATGTGGGAAAATGGCTTCCTATGCCCTTCATCTACGCCACCGCTGTCACGCTCAACGGCTTTCTGGCTGACCCGCAGCACTCGCTAGACTGGCTGTTTGCCGTCCCGCACGACCAAAACGCCGCGCCCACGCCTCAGTACACGGCGCTGGTGATGGGGTCGCACACCTACGAATGGCTGCTCCAGCACGAAGAATTGCTGGCCCAGCCGCACAAGTGGCAGCAATTTTTCGGGGAAAAGCCTGTGTTCGTGTTCAGCACTCGCCCGCTGCCCACGCCACAGGGCGCAAATGTTCAGATTCTGCGCGGCCCCGTTGCCGAACATCTGCTCACCATTACGGAGGCGGCGGCAAGCGGCACGGTCTGGATTCAGGGCGGTGGCGACCTCGCAGGGCAATTTTTGGCGGCGGGGGCGCTGGATGAACTCGTGCTGGACGTGGCTCCCGTCGCCCTTGCGGGCGGTGCGCCCGTGCTTCCGCGTGAAGTGCTGTGGCCTCGGCTGCGACTAGTCGAGGCCCGCCAGTACGGAGAGTTTGCGCGGCTGCGCTGGCGGGTAGAGCCTTAAATCTCGGTTGTGGGAAGGTCAAACGTGGAAACGTCAAAACGCCTTTTTATAAGTGGCCTCGGCGTTTAAGCGTTCCGCGTTCTGCGCTTATTCAGTAATCGGCATCACGTATACTTTCCCCCTACGGCCTCATCTCGCGGCCTTTCTCCCAGTCACAAGGAGGTTGCCTATGGCGACTCAAGTTTTTGCCCGCTCTAGCCCCAACGCCCTCTTTGTCTCAGGAGAACTGCCTTGTCAGATGTTGTTTTGCCGCCCAGCGCGGAACGTTTTGTTGATGTCTTAAGCCACCGCCGCCCCGACTGGCTGACCTACGCCGAAGCCCAGGCCAATTGGCGCGAGTCGTTGCGCCCCGAGCTAGAACGCCTCAACGACAGCGAATTTGCAGCGGGCTATCAGAATTACTGGCCCATTGTCTCCGACCCCGCCGAGTACCTCAACCACCTCTGGACGCTGGTGGGTGGCGGGCAGGCGCTCACGGGCATTCGCATTCGCGGCGGCGACACTTCGCGCCCGTTTGTAGACGCGGTGGCCCTAACCCAGCCGCCCAGGGGTGAGGCCGAAGCTGTACAGATCGCACAGCAACTGGCGGCCCGTTACGCGGCGTTCGCGCCCCAGCATGTGCGGTTCTGGATTCCCGAAGGGCAAGAAATGGCACTGGAACGGCTGCCCGCTGGCTCCTACTGGGACTTTTCGGTGGTGGCGGGATTGGTGGCAGAGATGGCGAAGCAGCCGCAGCCCCAGCACGCCGAGCGCCTCAGCTTGCGGCCCGCTCCCAATCTGGACTTTTATCCCGAATACGCCCGTGAATATGCCGACCTGCACGCCCAAAACCCACAGCACGCCGAGTATGCCGACGCTGCTGCTCAGGAGGATTTGACCGATACCGTGCAAGCGGGCCTTGCCTTCGAAGTCTGGCTGGATGGCGTGCGCTCTGGTCTGGCTGCTGTCTACCGTGACACGGCCTTCGGGCTGCGCGGCTTCGTGGTGCAGGAGATGTTTTTATACGCCCAAGCGCGGGGGCAAGGGCTGGGGCGGGTGGTCCAGTGGCATCTGGCGCACTGTCTCCTGCCGCACTCGCAACCAGGGGACGCGCTGCACGGCACCATTCACAGCAGCAATCATGCAGCTTTGCGAACGGCAGCAGCGGCAGGTCGGGAGCGGGTGGGGCGGCAACTGTGGGTGGGTGTGGACGCCGTGCCGAGTCAGACCTAAAGAAGAAGGACGGCTTTCCGACGAGGGGGCTGTCCTTCTTCTCTCTGAGGCGTATTACTGCTTTTCTACCCAGGCGTCCAGCTTGAGCTGCTTGTCCTCGGTCACGCAGGTCAGCACATAGGTTTCCTTGCCAGAGGTCGGCTTTTCTACGCGGCTCTTGGTGAAGATTCTGCATTGCAGATTGATGGGAAAGCCTTCTTCCTGCGCGACGCCGCCGATTTCAAGCTGGGTGGGGCGCAGGGTAAAAGAAAGTTGCTCGTTGGTGTACCAAGTCTGCTGGTCGCTTTGCCACTGCTTGCTGGCGCTCCAGAAGCCGGAATCCACCTTGTAGGTCAAGCGGCGCGCATCGTTGGGGTTGGCCTTGAACTGGTCGTCGCGAACCGTGGCGACGTATTGCCCGCTGACCTGTTCGGGCTTCTCAGACTTCAGCGTGAGCGTTCCGGCGAGGTTGGGGGTGCCCATATCGCGTTCCTGGGCCCTGCTGAAAATCTCCATCTTCCAAGTGCCCGACAGGTTGGGGAAGGTCGGTGCGGCTTCGGTGGTCGTCGTTGCCGCAGGCGCAGGAGTCTTTGGCGCAGTGTTGCAGGAAGCCAAAACAGTGGCTGGGAGGAGCATCATCAATCTTTTCACCTATTGAGAATAGATTATCAATAATGGCGTGTCAAATGGTGGAGTCAGGGGCGTCTGTGGGAAGCGTCCCCTCCTGAAATACTGACCCTATGCCCACCACCCTCCGCATCGCCACGCCCGCAGGTCATGGCCTCGCCGCCAGCCTGTACATGCCGTCTCAGCCGCCAAAAAAAGCGGTGCTGATTGCGCCTGCCACGGGTATAGGCCGCCGCTTCTATCATGCCTTTGCCGAATATCTGGTGGGCGAGGGCTACGGCGTCCTGAGTTTTGACTTTCAGGGCGTGGGGGACTCGCTGACGGGGAGGCTCAGGGACTGTCCCGCGTCGCTGGTGAGTTGGGGCACGAATGACCTCTCTGCTGCGCTGGACGAACTGACCCGCCAGTTTCCGCAGGCCACCTCTCACCTGATAGGCCACAGCGCGGGCGGGCAATTGCCGGGGCTGATGCCGAATGCGGCGCGGCTTTCCTCGCTGCTGGCGGTGGCGGGCTCGTCAGGGCGCATCGCCAACATGCCCGCCAGTTATCGCCCCAGGGCCGAACTGTTCATGCGGGTCATCATTCCCCTGTCCAACGCGCTGACGGGTGTTTCGCGTACCGACTTGGTCGGCATGGGTGGCCCGCTCCCGCGTGAAGCCGGAGCGCAATGGGCGCGGTGGTGTCTGGGGCGCGGCTACGTCGAAACGGGCTTCGGGCGCGAGGTGCAGGAGCACTGCTACGACACGCTGGATATTCCCAGTCTGTGGCTCAACGCCAGCGACGATGAAATTGCCGTCAATGCCAACGTGGACGACATGCTGCGGGTCTTTTCGGGACTGGCCCCACGTGCCGAGAAGCGCACCCTGATTCCCGCCGAACATGGGTTAGGCAGCATCGGGCACATGGGCTTTTTCAAGCGTGGGTCGCAGGTGCTCTGGCCTATCGCTGCCGAATGGCTGGCGCGGCAGGCGTGAAGACCGTCACCCACATCACCACGCGGGACGACTGGAACGCGGCGCAGCGGGCGGGCGAAGACCGTCATCCTTCACTGGACAAGCAAGGGTTTATCCACTTTTCCGAGCCGACGCCGGAGCAACTGCTTTCCATTGCCAACGCGCTTTTTCTGGGTCAGCCTGGATTGGTGCTGCTGGTGGTTGACCCGTCCCGACTGACCGCGCCGCTGCACTACGAGGAATACGAACCGGGCAGCCTGCATTTTCCGCACCTGTACGGCCCCCTCAATCTGGACGCCGTGACCGAGGTACTGGATTTCGTGCCAGGGGAGGAAGGACGCTTCAGCTTGCCGGAGCGGTGGCGCTAAACGGGCGCTCGGCTTCCGGCTTGCCCTGCGAATCCGGCCCTCATTCCCTGCTGCGGGCCAGCCGTCGCCTGCGGGCGTAGGCGACCTCGTTGAGCACCG
>NZ_JAUNHK010000034.1 GCF_030523985.1 Deinococcus sp. | reverse complement strand
TTCCCTCAACCCTCCACGCTCTGCTGCCACTCTTCCCGCGTGATTTCCATATGCACGTCTATTCGTTCGGGATGGGCGCGGCGGGCCACTTCGCGGAAGCCGCAGGCGGCGAAGGCCCGCTGGGCGCGGTGGTTGTGCCCGAAGGTGGTCAGGCGCACCCGGTCGAGCGCGGGCTCGTGGACGCGAAAGGCCCAGTGCAGCAGCGCCTGCACCCCCGCCCGCCCGTAGCCCTGGCCCCACAGGTCGGGATAGCCGATCATGATGCCCAGGGTCGCGGTGGTCGCCCGCAGCGGGGGTGAGGGTCGAAAGTCGTATAGCTCGGCGTTTCCGATCAGTCGGCCCCCCGCGTCCATCAGCCCGAATCCGGCGCGTTCGCCCTGGCGCTCCTCGCCCTGCATGATGCGGCGAAAGAGCCACTCGGGCATCCGAATCGGTTTGGCGTCGTTCCAGGCCGCCAGTTCGCGGTCACGGAAAAAGGAATGCAGGGTGCGCCATTCGGCGGGGGTGAAGTCCAGCACGGGTTTGAGGGTGACGTGAGGGGTCATAGCGAAGTGACGCACAGCAGACGCCCTGCGCGGGCAGATGTCAAGCCAGCGGCCCCAGCGCCCGCACCACGTCCCGCGTCAGGCGTTCGAGGTGAAAGGCGTCGCCCTCGGCCCACTCTGCCGTGCGGCTTTGCGGATGGACCACCAGCAGCGCCAGCAGTTCGTCTCCGCTGTAGCGCACGCACACGCCGGGGTGCCCCGCCAGCGCCTTCTGGTCGGCCTCGCTCAGCACGGCCCAGGCGGGCGCGTCGGGGGTGAGGTTCAGGTGGGCGGTGGGCAGGCGGCGGGCCAGCAGTTCGCCTTCCAGCCATGCCAGCGCCGCCGGAGTGCCGCCGATGATGCCCTGTTCCAGACTGGGACGTACCGAGTTATAAACGATGGGTCGCCCGTCGCGCCGCCGCAGTTCGCCGCCCGCCGCCCGCAGCAGCGCGTCCCCGGCGCAGATGTCCCACTCCGAGCGCGGCGACATGGAGAAAGTCACGTCGGCCTCGCCCGCCGCCATTCGCGCCAGCTTGAGGGCGATGGAGCCGCTGGGAAACATGCCAGGAAGGTCGTGGCGACGTAGCTCGCGTCCGTACTCGGTGTCGGACACACTCAGGCGAAAGGCGTTGGGCCGATTGGCTGTGACCGCCTCGCCGTTTTTCTGCACACCCTGGCCCACCACGCCGCTGAACAGTTCGTCGGTGGCAGGCGCGTAGACCACGCCCAGCACCGCCTCGCCGCCCACCGCCAGCCCGATGCTGACGCAGAAATCGGGGCTGCCCGTCGTGAATTCCTTCGTGCCGTCAATTGGGTCGATAATCCAGACCCGTTCGCGGCCCAGTCGCTCGGGCGAGTCCACTTCTTCCTCGCTGAGCAGGCCGTCAGCCGGAAAAGCCGAGTGCAGCCCCGCCACGATGAGCGCCGACGCCTCGCGGTCCGCGACGGTCACGGGGTCGTCGGCGCTGGTTTTGTGTTCGACTTCAAAGCCTGCGGCGCGGTGACGCAGCAGCAGAGCGCCCGCTTGGAGGGCAAGGGCGGTGGCGGTGTCCAGTTCGGAGGCGTAGGGCATACGGGCAGGATAGGGGAGAGGGTACAAAAACGCTCTCGCCTGTCCGCTCCCCCGCTGCCCAGTTTCAGGTCGTGTAATCCGCGTTGATGCTCACGTATTCGGCGCTGAGGTCGCAGCCCCACGCTTCGCCGCGCTCGCTGCCCACGCCCAGGTCAATCTCGAAGACGACTTCGGCGGCATCCTTCATGCTCTGGCTGACGGCGCTGGCGTCGTAGCCCAGCGGTTTTCCGGCAAAGACGGGCACGCCCTGTACCGCCACCGTCAGTTTCTCGATGTCTACGCCCGCCCCGCTGCGGCCCACCGCCATAATCACGCGGCCCCAGTTGGGGTCGGCCCCGTGCACGGCGCTCTTGAGCAGCGGGCTGACGCAGCAGGTGCGGGCGGCGGTCAGCCCCTCGGCCTCGGTGTTTGCGCCGCTGACCTTGACCGTCAGCAGTTTGCTGGCGCCCTCGCCGTCGGCGGCAATCTGGCGGGCCAGGTCGCGCATCACGCCTTCCAGTGCCGCCAGAAACTCGTCCAGGTCGGTCTCGCCTGCCGCGCCGTTGGCGAAGACCACCGTCATGTCGCTGGTGCTGGTGTCGCCGTCCACCGTCACCGCGTTGAAGGTGCGGGCCACAATCGCCGGAAAAGCCGCCCGCAGCGCCGCCTGGTCCACCTGCGCGTCACTGAAGGCGAAGGCGAACATGGTCGCCATGTCGGGGTGAATCATGCCGCTGCCCTTCGCCGTCCCCACGATGGTCGCGCCATTTTGCAGCTTGGCGTGGGCGGTTTTGGGCCGGGTGTCGGTGGTCATGATGGCGGTGGCGAAGGGCAGCACCTCGCCCTGCAAGTCTGAAGGCAGATGCTCGATGCCGCTCAGCACCCTGTCCATCGGCAGCAGGTGACCGATGATGCCGGTGCTGGCTGTCACCACTGCGTCCTGAGGCACGTCCAGCACGCTGCCGAGCGCGTCGGCCATATCCGCGTTGTCCTGTGCGCCCTTTTTGCCCGTGGCGGCGTTGGCGATTCCGGCATTGACCACCAAGGCCCGCAGGGGCTGCCCCGAGGCGTACAGGTCGCGATTCCGCAGCACGCTGGCGGCGGCGGTGGTGCTGCGCGTTCCGGCAAAAGCCCAGGCGCAGTCGCGTTCGCTGATCACGCAGCTCAGGTCGGTTTTGCCGCTGGGTTTGATGCCTGCCGCCATCGCTGCGGCCTGAAAGCCCTGGGGAAAGGTCAAGGGTTCGGTCATGCGGTTCAGGGTAAGGCTTTTGGCAGGGCGCGGGGAGGGAAAAGAGTAGAGGGGAGAGCGCATTTTCCCTCCGCCCTCCCCGCTCTTCCCTCTGCCCCCTACTTCGTGTCGAACCAGTTCGGCCCCATGCCGACTTCGACCGCCAGCGGCACGCTGAGGCTGACCACGTTTTCCATCACGCGGCGGGTCAGGGCGGCGACTTCTTCAGCCCTCTCCTGCGGCGCTTCGATAAGCAGTTCGTCGTGGACTTGCAGCAGCATCCTCGCGCCCAGGGCGTCCAGTTGCGGGTCGAGTTCCACCATCGCCATTTTCATGATGTCTGCCGCTGTGCCCTGAATCGGCATGTTGTAGGCCAGTCTTTCCTCGGCCTCGCGCTGAATGCGGTTGCGGCTGTTCAGCCCCGGCACGTAGCGGCGGCGTCCGTAGATGGTCTGCACGTAGCCCTCGGTGCGCCCGAAGTCCAGCGTGCGGTTGATGTAGCGCCGAATGCCCGGATAGGTCGCAAAGTAAATCTCGATGAAACTGGCGGCCTCGGCGTAGGGAATGCCCAAGTCGTTGCTGAGGCGGTGGGCGCTCATGCCGTACAGCACGCCGAAATTGACCGTCTTGGCGGCGCGGCGCTGGTCGGGAGTGATGGTGGCCTCGTCCAGCCCCAGCACCTGCGCGGCGGTGCGGCGGTGGATGTCGGCCCCGTCGGTAAACGCCTGACGCATCAGCGGGTCTTCGGCGATGTGGGCGAGCAGCCGCAGTTCGATCTGCGAGTAGTCGGCGGCAATGAGCACGAAGCCGTCTTCGGCAATAAAGCCCTTGCGAATTTCACGGCCCAGCGCCGAACGAATGGGAATGTTCTGCAGGTTCGGGTTGAGGCTGCTCAGCCGTCCCGTCGCCACCGCTGTCTGGGCAAAGGTGGTGTGCAGGCGGCCCGTGCGCGGGTTGACCAGGTTGGGAATCGGGTCGAGATAAGTGCCGCGCAGCTTGTCCAGTTCGCGGAATTCCAGAATCGGCGCGATGATGGGATGCACCTCGCGCAGTGGCTCCAGCGCAGCGACGGCGGTAGACCGCTGGCCCGTCAGCTTGGTCTTTTTGCTGCTCGCCAGTTCGAGTTTGTCGTACAGCACGGTTTCCAGCTGCTTGGGACTGCGAATCTGGAACTCCTCGCCCGCGTGCTCGTGAATCTGCCGTTCCAGGTCGGAGAGCCGCACGCCCGCCTGAATGGAAAGCGTCTGCAAAAAGTCGCTGTCTACCCGCACGCCGCGCACTTCCATCTTTTTCAGCACGTCCGAGAGCGGCTTTTCCATCTCGTCGTAGAGCTTGCGCCGGGGTTCGTCCAGCAGCGGCGGCAACTCGTTCAGCAACCGGGCGGTGATGGCGGCGCGGGTGGGGGCGTCGCCCGGCCACTCCATGTTCAGATACCGCTTGGTGGTCAGCGGCATGTTGGTGTTGGCGGGGTCGAGCAGGTAGGCGTAAAGCAGCGGGTCGTCGCCCGGCGCGACCTCGGTGCCCCGCACGCTCAGGTGCGCGGCGAGGGCTTTGGCGGCGGCGGCGGTCACGCTGCGCTGGCCCACGAATTCGGCCTCGCTGACGGTGGCGGGGAACTGCTCGCGCAGCTTGGCTCGGGCTTTCTCGGCGTCCTTCTGGGCTTTTTCGCGGGCCTTCTGCTCCTTTTTGGTCAGCGGCGCGTCACTGGTCAGCAACTCTCCAAACAGGCTTTCGGGTGCGTCGGCCTGCCCCCACTCGGGCGGCTCGGAGACGGGCGCGGGGCGGGCGATTCCCGCGTCCCCGTCCTGCGCCTCGAAGGTGGCGGCCCCCAGCAGCGCGGCGGTCAGGTCGTCCTCGCGTGACAGGACATAGCCCCAGATGGCGCCCTCGGCGGGGGTTTGCCACTCGCCCAGGTGCGGCGGCGTAAAGGGGATGGCGGCTTCGTCGGCCTGGGCGGGGGCCTGCTCTGCCATTTTTTCCAGGACAGTGTCAGGCACGTTGTCGCTGCCTTCCGGCCCGTTCAGTCCCAGAATCATGGGCCGCAGCGAGTGGAGTTCCAGTTCGGTCAGCAGGTCTTCGGTCAGCAGCGGGTTGTCGGGCAGACGGCGCACCCCGAATTCGATCTTGAGCGGCAGGTCGGTGACCATGCACGACAGTTCGTGGCTGAATTTCACGTCGGCCTCGCTGTCGAGCAGCTTTTTGCGGGTGCCGTCGGGCTTGAGCGTGCCCGCGTGGGCGGCCTCGTAGACCTTTTCCAGAGTGCCGTACTCTTGCAGCAGCTTGGCGGCGGTTTTGGGGCCAATGCCCTTCGCGCCGGGGATGTTGTCGCTGGCGTCTCCTGTCAGGGCGCGGTAGTCCACCCACTGCCGCACGGTGACGCCGTATTTGGCTTCTACTTCGGCGGGGCCAATCAGCGCAAAATCACTGGAAATGACCTTCACATGGTCGTCGAGCAATTGGTAGGCGTCGCGGTCACTGGTCATGATTCTGACCTGATAGCCCTTGCCTTCTGCCATGCGCGTCAGCGAGGCAATTACGTCGTCGGCCTCAAAGCCTTTCTCTTCCAAGCGCGGAAAACCCAGCGCGTCCACCAGCGCCCGAATGCGGTTGATTTGCCCCGGCAGATCTTCGGGCGTCTGGGCGCGGCCCGACTTGTAGCCCTCGTACTGCTCGTGGCGAAAGGTGCCCCCAGGCGGGTCGAAGACCACGATCACCTGATTGGATTTCTGGCGGGCCAGCCGCAGCAGCATCCGCATAAAGCCGAGGACAGCATGGGTCATCTCGCCGCGTGAGTTGTTCATGGGCGGCAGCGCAAAATAGGAACGAAACGCCAGCGCGTGACCGTCAATCAGCACCAGGGTATCGGGGGAAGGGTCGGGCATGGGGGCAGTCTAGCGGGGATTTTGCTGGGGACGTAATGCAAAAGGCCGGAGAAAGGCGAGCAGTCGGGTAGCTGGGTCTGACCGCCAGCGAATCGGCAGAGGGCGCAAAAGCCAGCCGCCAGTCCCTCGGCGGAAACTGGCGGCGCTAACGGTTAAACCTTCAGGCGGTTACTTCACCTTGACGCGCAGGTTGCAGTTGAAGGTCTGTCCGGCGTTCATGTCGGGCAGCTCCCAGCGCAGGTTGGTGTACTCGCTGGGCAGGGCGGGCACGGTCTTTTGCACCGATTTGCCGTTTTCGGTCACGGTGACGGTCTTGGTCGGCTTGGCGGCGAAGGTCTTGCCCCCGTCGGCGGAGAACAGCGTGTTGACGCGGGCCACGTCGCAGTTGGAGGTCTGGTAGGTGGTGGCCGGGTCCACGCGCATGTTCAGGCGCAGGCCGCGCACGCTGCCGGTGCTGACATTCTGGACCTTCTGGGTCATTTGCAGCAGGCTACCGGGCAGGGCGCCCTTGCCAGCAGCGTCGGCCAGGCGCTCGACTTTTTTGCCGCTCGCGTCGGTGGTCGTCCCGACCGTGTAGGTGTACGCCGTCAGCTTGATGGGCGAGGGCTTGGTCTGGGCGGGTTTCGCCGTCTGGGTGGTCGCCGCTTGAGCGGAAAAGGCAGTCAGGGCCAGCAGGGCCAGGGTCAGTTGAGTTTTCACAGTGTTCCTCCTGGGGCAACGTTCGCCCCTTTCGCCGTCAGTATGTGCCCCGACTCTGAAAACCAGATGACGAGGGGGGGGCCAAGCTGATGAAGTCTTAGGACCTGGGCGCATTTGAGGAGGGATAGATAATTTTTTTAGTTATGCCTAAAATCACCCCATGTCCTTTTCTTCTGTGCCCGACCAGCAACCCGATGATCAGGCGGCTCCGCTGCTGAGCGGTACGGGGAATACGGGGAGAAAGTGGAACCGTATCGTGCCCTTCATCGGCCCGGCGGTGGTCGCTTCGGTGGCGTACATGGACCCCGGCAATTTCGCCACCAATATCGAAGGCGGCGCGACATACGGCTACGCGCTGCTGTGGGTGATCCTCGCCGCCAACCTGATGGCGATGCTGATTCAGAACCTCAGTGCCCGGCTCGGCATCGCTAGTGGGCGCAACCTGCCCGAACTGGTGCGTGAACAGTGGCCCAAACCGGTCAGCCGCTTCTACTGGGTCCAGGCCGAACTGGTGGCGATGGCGACCGACCTGGCCGAGTTTCTGGGAGCGGCCCTCGCCATTCATCTGCTCACGGGCCTGCCGATGATTTGGGGCGCAGTGGTCACGGGCGTCATCACCTTCTGGCTCCTGAGCCTGCAAAAGCGCGGCACCCGTCCGCTCGAACTGGTCATCGGTGCTTTCGTGCTCGTCATCGGCGTTTCTTACCTCGCCCAGTTGGTGCTGGCGCGGCCCGAACTGGCGGCGCTGGGCGCTGGCTTCATCCCTCACTTTCCAGAGCGCAGCAGCGTGTATCTGGCGGTGGGCATCATCGGGGCGACGGTCATGCCGCACGTCATCTACCTGCACTCGGCCCTGACCCAGCGCCGTATCCGTACCCGCAACGACGAGGAAAAGCGGCGCCTGGCGCGGCTGAATCTGGTGGACGTGGTCGGGGCGATGGGCCTGGCCGGACTCGTCAACATGAGCATGCTGGCGGCAGCGGCGGCGACTTTTCACGGCAAGAATCTGGAGGGCGCGGGTGACTTGACGGTGGCTTATCAGACGCTGACTCCGCTGCTGGGGTCCGCTGCCTCGGTGCTGTTTGCATTGGCGCTGCTGGCGAGCGGCCTGAGCAGCTCGGCGGTGGGCACCATGGCGGGCGACGTGATTATGCAGGGCTTCGTCGGCTTCCGCATTCCGCTGTGGCTGCGGCGCACCGTCACCATGCTGCCCGCGTTCGTCGTCATTCTGCTGGGGCTAGACACCACGCAGGTGCTGATTCTGTCGCAAGTTGTCCTGAGTTTCGGCGTGCCGTTCGCGCTGGTGCCGCTGCTGGTCTTCAGCCGTCGCCGCGATCTCATGGGCGTTTTGACGGCTTCGCGTCCGGTGGCGGTGCTCGGCTGGGCGGTCGCCGCCCTGATTATCGCGCTGAACGTGTTTTTGCTTTGGGGACTGCTGGGTGGGCGTTAGGGGAGGCATCCCCTCAGCCTTCTTGCACCCGCTGGTACTTGGCGCGGTAACGCTGGCGGCTGGCGGCCTCTATCAGTTCGTTCGCGGAAAGCAGTTCCCCGGCGGAGGACGCCAGGCCGACATTCGCCCACACCGGAATCTGCCCGGCGCTGAGTGATGTCAACGCCTGCTCGATGGCCTGGCTGCGGGCCTGAAGGTCGCTTTCCCCGACCTGGTCGAGCAGCAGGGCGAATTCGTCGCCGCCCCAGCGGAAGACCAGGTCGTTGCGGCGCTTGGTTCGTTGCAAGCGCGACGCCACTTCGCGCAGCAGGGCGTCTCCGGTGGGGCGGCCCAGGGCGTCGTTGACCCGGCGCAGGCCGCTGAGGTCCACCAGGGCGAGGGCGAAGGGTTGTTCCCGGCGGGCCAGCCAGCGCCGTTCGACCGCGCGGGTAAAGGCGAGGCGGTTGCCCAGTCCGGTCAACTGGTCACGCACCCGCAGGGTTCGCAACTGCCACCAGCGCTCGAAGGCGAGGAGAGAGGCCGCCAGAATCGCCGCCAACGAAACGGTGACCCCCGGAAACACCACATCGAACTTCCAGAGGATGACCGAGGTCAGCAGGGTCAGGGCGGCCAGGGCGTAGGCCCACAGACCACCGAGCAGCACCGCCAGTCCGGCCAGGGCGGCGCACAGCAGCACCGTCACCCACTGCGGCAGGAAGCGGAAGGGCGGGTTCATCAGGCTGGACACCGCTCTGGCCTGGAGGGTCAGGCCCGACACGCTCCGCCCGTCTATGTCCGGCAGTTGCAGCCCAGCCACGCCGCTGGCGTCCTGCCCGATCAGGACGATGCGGCCCTGCAAGTCGGCGTAGCGCACGTTGCCACTCAAGAGGTCGCGGAAAGAGACCGTCTGGACTTCCATCGCCTCGGTCGGGGTGTAGCGCAGCAGATGCGGCTGGGTATCGAGCGGCACGGAATGACCAGCTTGGGCCGCCACCTGCCGGGCGAAACTGGGGGTCAGGTGGGCCGAGGCGGCAGGGTCGCTGCCGGTGGCGTAGGCGGTCTGGAACTGCCGCACCGCGCCGCCGCCGTTGTTGAGGGCACTGACCCCGGTGGTGGCCTTCCAGTCGGAGTAAAGGCCATTGCGGGTGTCGCCCGGAGCCGTCGCCAGCACCAGATTCGGTAGGCTGAAGGCTCGCTGCAACTCGGCGTTCTGGTCGCTGGTCGGACTCAGCACCACGTCCAGCCCGATGACAGCGGCTCCCGCCTGCTCAAGGGTATCGATGGCCTGTACATAGAGCTGGCGCGGCCACTGGTGCAGCAGGCCGTAGTCGGTCAGCGTGGCGTCGTCAATCCTGACGAGCAGCAGCCGGGGGTCGAGTGCCGAGGGATGACTGCGGTTCAGGGCATTTTCGAGTCGGGGGTTGGAGGGCAGCAACAGGCCCAGGCCAGCCCCCAGCAGCAGCGCCAGCGGCAGCGTATAGCGCCGCAGTGGGCGTTCATGGAAGTGAAACATGTTCCTCGTTCCCAGCCGGGTCGCGGGCGGTCAACCCCACTGCGCCCGGAGTATTTGGGGCGGGCAGCACCACGCGGAAAGGACCGCTCGGCAGCCAGCGGGTCTGCACCCGGCCGTCCGGCAGCGTGACGGTCAGTTCGGTGCGCTGTCCGGGCTGATCCTGCACTTCTCCGGTCAGCTCCAGGACCCGGCCCCGCTGCTCGCGCTTGAGGTCGGTCAAGACAGGGGCCGTGCGGTCGATACGCACCCACACGCGCCGTTGCTGCACCTGTTCGTAGCGCCGCGTCGTGACGGTCAGCTGCTGCCGCCCTTCAGGAAGCGCAAAGTCGGTGGGCAGACGGTAGATGCCGCTGTCGCCGTCCGCCTTCAGCCGAAGGCGCTGCTCACCGACCTGCACATCCACGTCGCTGCCGGGCAGACTGCGGGTAAAGAGGGTCAGTTCACGCTGCGACGTAAGCCGGGGCTGTCCGGGGGCGAACGTCTGCACCTGAAGGGTGAGGGGCTGGGCACGTTCGCGGTCGAGTTCCATGTTCAGGCGGTCGATTTCGTCGGGTTGCAGGGGCTGGGTGGCTTCGCCGGGCTTCTTCTGGCTTCCGGCTTCCAGGGTCACGTTTCCTTCGCTCGGCACTTCGACCCGGCCCTCGAAGACCTTGACCATGCCGCTGGCGTCCACCCGGAAGGTGGTGCCGCGCACGGCGGTGCTGACGACGGGCGTGGTGATGCGGTAGCCGCCCTGTCCCTTTTCCACCACGTTCCAGGCACTGCCGCGCAGCAGGCGCAGGGTGACCTCGCGGCCCCGCGCCGTCTTGTCCACCGAAACCACATTCAGCTCGCCGAGTTCGGTCAGGCGCAGGTAGCCGCCCCCGGTAAACCCGATTTCGACCCAGGCGGCGGCCCCGGTGGTCACGCTGTCGCCCGCCGACAGCCCCCGGCCCCGTTCGGCGGCGCGGGTGGCGTTGCCGCTGCGTACCTGCACCTGCCCGCGCAAGGCCTCAATGGTGGCAGCGCCCGGTTCCACGAACTGCGCCAGATACCAGGGGTCGGTCTCGCTGAAGGCGGACACCTGACCAGTTTTGAGCGATACCTGTTCGCCCGCTTTGGCCCAGAAGGTGCGGGTGCCGTTCGAGAAGCGTGCCCGGCCTTGCAGCACAGCCACGCGGGGGGCGCTGGTTGCGGGCGACAGATCCACCCGCACACGACCCGCCGTATCGAGGTTCATGTGCCAGCCCAGGGCGAAAAAGCTGCCCGTGCCCTCATAGAGAAACTGGCCTTCCTGAAAGTCGGGTTCCTGCTGATAGACCCGCAGCCGCGAGGCACTGCCGACCAGCAGTCGGGTGTTTCCGCTGCGCAGCATCACGCGGCCCGTGCCGGTACGCAGGCCCGTTCCCAGGACGGCGTTGGGCGACAGAGCCTGCCAGGTGCCGCCCGTCCCCTGCTGCTCGGCCCGCCCGTTGACTTCGGTGATGGAAAAGTTGCCCGCTCCCCCCGCGTTCTGTGCCGCACTCGGCGCACTGCACAGCAGCATCAGCCCGCACAGCAAAGCACCCCACTTCTGGTTTATGAAAGGAGAAAAAGGAAAAGCAGGAGCGGGGCCGCGCATCAGGTTCAGTTTACGAGAACTTTCTTTCATTTTCGTGTCAATTCTCAGCTGTGGGTATACTCGGCTTTGTGCTTGTCGCCGTCACCAACGCTGCCAAAGAGTATGGCCCCCTGACCGTCCTCCAGGACGTCAATTTTGCGGTCGAGCCGGGAGACCGCGTGGGTCTGGTCGGGCGCAACGGTGCGGGCAAGAGTACCCTGCTGCGCCTCCTGACCGGAGAAACCCCCCCGGATGGGGGAAGTGTGCGCTGGGAAAAAGGCGTCCGGGTTCGCGCCTTGCAGCAAGACCCCACCTTTCCGGGGGGGGCCACCATCGACAGTGTGCTGGAAAGTGCCTTCCGTGACCTCGACGCGCTGGAACAGGAACTGACCGAAGCCGCCGACGCCATGAGCAGCGGCAGCGAACAGGCCATCCTGCACCACGAGGCGCTGCTGGAACAGTTTGCGCGGCGTGGAGGTTACGAAAGACGCAGCCGCAAGGAGCAGGTCACGCTGGCCTTCGGCTTTCGCGGGCGTGAGCATGACCCGGTGGCGGGGCTGTCGGGCGGCGAACGCACCCGCCTGGGGCTGGCGGCGCTGCTGGTGGAAAACCCCGACGTGCTGCTGCTCGACGAGCCGACCAACCACCTCGACATCGTGATGGTGGAGTGGCTGGAAGGGTTTCTGGGCCGCTACCCCGGCGCGGTGCTGGTCATCAGTCACGACAGGCAATTTCTGGACAACGTGACAAAAGAAACCGCCTACCTGCGCGACGGCACCTTGAAGGTCTACGCGGGCAGTTATTCCAAATTCCGCGAACAGCTCGACCTGGAACTGGAGCAGCAGGCCGCGCAGCACGCCCTTCAGTCCAAACAGATTGCCGACCTGCAGGCGAGTGCCGACCGCATGAAAATCTGGGGCCTGGGCATGTCCAAACTGGCCCGCCGCGCCAAGGCGATGCAGGCCCGCGTCGACCGCATGCAGGCCAAAGCCGTGAGCGCCCCCCCGCCCGAGCAGCGCACCACCCACATCACCTTTCACGCCCCAGAGTCGGGTGAAGTGGTGCTCGACGCCCGGCACCTGACCCGCAAACTGGGCGGGCGCACCCTCTTCGAAAACCTCGACCTGCAAATTCGGCGCGGCGAACGCATCGCGATTATCGGGCGCAACGGGGCAGGCAAGACCACGCTGCTGCGCTCGCTGCTCGGCCTCGACCCCAGCGACGACCCACGCGGGCGGGTGCTGACGGGGGCGCGGGTCAGTGTGGGCTACTACGACCAGGCCCTGCGCGGCGTTGACCCGTCGCAGACCCTCTACGACGTGGCCCGCGAGTACGTCCAGAAAGACCACGAGGCCCACACGCTGCTCGGCACCTTCATGTTTCCCTACGACCACCATGACAAGCCCGCCCGCATCCTGTCGGGGGGCGAGCGGGCGCGGCTGGCGCTGCTGCGACTGGCGCAGGAAGACCACAACCTGCTGGTGCTGGACGAACCGACCAACCACCTCGACATGGAAATGGTCGAAGCCCTGGAAGACGCCCTCGCCGCCTACACGGGCACGCTGCTGATGGTGAGCCATGACCGCGCCTTCATCGAGGAACTCGCCGACCGGGTCTGGCTCATCGAAGACGGGCAGTTCTACGAATACCCCGGCTGGGAGGACTACCGCGCGAGGCACCGCAGCGCTGCTGAAATCGGGGCCGAGGCTGCCCGCGCCGTAGCCGCCGCTGCCCCCAAAGTCGCGCCCGCGCCCAAAGCCAAGGGCCTGTGGCACCTCAAGCGCGAGGTCGAAGCCCTGGAGGCCGAGATAGCCGCGCTGGAAGCCGAGCTGGAACAGGCCCAGCAAGCCCTGGCCGACGCGCCGCTGGACGCCGATTTCACCGCGCTGGGGCAGGCCGCGCACGCGCTGGAAGTGCGACTGGAAGAGAAGATGCTGCTCTGGGGCGACAAACAGGCCGAGGTAGAGGCCAAGGGCGGCTGAGGTTCAGTTCGTTTGGCCCGTCACACTGACAAAATGCTCTACCGTCGGAAACGGGTCGTAGAAGTGGTGCAGCAGCGCCCGCCAATGCCCGTATTCGGTGCTGCCCCGAAATCCGACGGTGTGGGCTTCAAGGCTGTCCCACCAGACCAGCAGGGCGTATTTGTGGTCGTCTTCCAGGCACTTCTGGAGTTCGTGGCGCTGGTGCCCCAGCATGGAGGCGATGATGCGCCGCGCCTGGGCAAAAGCGGCCTCAAAGTCGGCGGTCTGACCGGGCCGCACCTGAAGCATGGCGATTTCGAGAACGGGGCCGGAGGTGGGCGTGTTCATGGCGTGAGTCTAGACTGGGGAACAAAAAAAGCAGAGGCCGTGGCCCCTGCTTCATCCGGTCACGCGGCAGGAATCAAATTCGGCCCGGAGCCATTTCTCCCTTGCGCTGCTCAGCCCCCATGCCCGCCACAATCATGTTCATGATGCGTACCCAAGCCCGCGCCGAGGCTTCGACGATGTCGGTGGCAACCCCCGTGCCACTCAGCAATTTCTCGCCGTAGCGGGCGGTGATGCTGACCTCGCCCAGTGCGTCGTCGCCGCGTGTGACCGACTGGATGCGGTAACTTTCCAGCGTGACTTGCAGGCCCGTGATTTTGGCAATGGCCTGAAACGCGGCCTCGACCGGGCCGTCGCCGTGTGCCGTGGCTTCCAGGGAACCGTCCGGCGTCTGCAACTTGACGAAGGCCACGGGCATCATGTTCATGCCGCTGGTAATCTGGAAACCTTCCAGGGTGAAGGTCTGCGGCACGTCGGCGCGGGCTTCCACCAGAGCACGCAGGTCTTCGGCGTAGATCTGGCCCTTGCGGTCGGCCAAATCCTTGAAGCGCCCGAACAGGTACTGCACCTTGTCGTCGGGCAGGTCTTCGTAGCCCAAATCCGTCAGCGCCTTGCGGAAGGCGGCGCGGCCCGAGTGCTTGCCCATCACCAGCACGGCGGCTTCGCGGCCCACCAGTTCGGCGTTCATGATTTCGTAGGTTTCGCGGGCCTTGATGACGCCGTCTTGATGGATGCCCGATTCGTGCGCGAAGGCGTTGTCGCCCACGATGGCCTTGTTGGGCTGCACCGGCATCCCGCTGAGGCGCGAAACCAAGCGGCTGGCGCGGTACAGTTCGCGGGTGCGGATGCCCGTTTCGAAGCCGTAAAAGTCCTTGCGGGTATGAAACGCCATCACGATTTCTTCCAGGCTGGCGTTGCCTGCACGCTCCCCGATGCCGTTGATGGTGCATTCGATTTGCCGCGCTCCGCCTTCTGCCGCCGCGATGGAGTTGGCGACCGCCATGCCCAGGTCGTCGTGACAGTGGCTGGACAGAATGACGTGCGCGGGCAATTCGGCCTTGAGGTACGCGAACAGCTTGCGCATTTCCTCGGGGGTGGTGTAACCCACCGTGTCGGGCACGTTGATGGTGGTGGCCCCCGCTTCCACCGCCGCCTTGAAAATCTTGACCAGGAAGTCCCAGTCCGAGCGGGTGGCGTCCTCGGCGCTGAATTCCACGTCGTCCACGAAGGTGCGGGCCAGTTGCACCGCCTGAACCGCTCGCTCGATCACCGCATCGGGTTCCAGATTCAGTTTCTTTTGCATGTGAATCGGGCTGGTGGCGATGAAGGTATGGATGCGCGATTTCTCGGCAGCCTCGACCGCTTTGGCCGCCGCTTCAATGTCGGCGCGGCCCGCGCGAGCCAGACCAGCGATGATGGGGCCGCGCACCTCGCGGGCGATGCGGCTCACGCCTTCCAGGTCGCCGGGGGAAGCGATGGGAAACCCCGCCTCGATGACGTCCACGCCCATGCGGGCCAGCGTGTGGGCAATTTCCAGCTTCTGCGCGTGGTTCAGGGCCACGCCGGGCGACTGCTCACCGTCGCGCAGGGTGGTGTCAAAAATGCGGATGCGTTGGGCTTCGGTCTGGGTCATGTCGGTCACTCCTTGGCGTCAAAAAAACTCCCCCGGAAGGTCTGGTTCCTCCGGGGGTCTGGGCACGGGCCTGGGTCAGCCGTTCACTCCACCGGAGGAAGGCTAAGAAGAAGCAGGCCGTTTGCTTGCATGCAATCAGTGTAAGCGGGGAGACGAAACGCGAGCCGAGTTGTCTATGGGTGAGGCCAGAAAAACATTTTATGAGTTTGACATTAACTCCTTGTGCAAGGCTCAGCGAGAAATATCACTTAGAGTGCCATTGATGCCCGCAAACGGGGCGTCAGAGAGTTCTCGAGGATAGCAGGCGGCTACACTCAAGTCGCTGGAGTTGTCGGTGATTCCTTGCAGGATACCTGATAGCGCTCGTTCGAGCAAGATGCCCTGAGTTCTCATACGGAGGAAAAATTATGACCTTGAACGCTGACCGTCTCTCTCAACGCCTGTCCTGGCGCGGCATTCTCGCCGGCCTGGTCATGGGGGTCGTCACGACCTTGACCCTCATTGCCCTGGGCACCGTGATCACCGCCTTGACTGGCCTTTCCCTGACTGGTGTCGGCATTGCTGCGGCAATTTGGAGCGCCATCGCTGCTCTGGTCGGCGCTTACGCGGCCGGTCTGGTGGCTGTCCGCGCCAGTGCGCCCGCCACCCACAACAGCGACGGCCTGGCCGCCATGACCCACGACGACGCCACCCTGACCGGTCTGGTCACGGCGGGCCTGCTGATCCTGGCGAGCACCCTGTTTGCCGTGAACAGCGCCACCCGTGTCCTGGGCGCAGCGACCAACGCCGCCACCACCGTGCTGAGCGGTGCCGCGACCACAGCGGCGGCGACGGGCGCAGCCGTGGCCCAAGACCCCAACGCCCAGAACGTCCTGGGCAACCTGAGCCAGGAAGACCTGGAAGCCCTGATTGCCGACAACAGCCCCACCCTGAACCGCGAGCAAGTGGCGGCGACGGGCAACGTGGTGCGTGGCATTATCCGCCGTGCCCAGTACGACCTGGGTGACCAGGACCTGACCACCATCGTGGACTTCGCCAAGGCCCGCACCGAGTACATTCAGAACGCCCTGACCGGCGAGCAGTTCGTGACCCGCCTGACCAACCAGGGTCTGTCTGACGCCCAGGCCCGCGAAGTTCAGGCTGCCATCGGCAAGACCATTACCCGCGTCGAGAACCAAGCTGCCCGCGTTGCTCAGGTCGCTGAAGACACCGCCCGCATCGCTGCCCGCAATGCTGGCCTGGGCTGGCTGCTCGCCAGTGGCCTGACCATCCTGGCCACCGTGCTGGGTGCTCGCAGCGCCGCCACCGAGCGCCGTCTGCCCGCTGTCCCCGCCGCCAACGTGACCGTCAACACCAAGCCCAAGCGCTAAAGCCTCAACCGATTCGGCCCCTCTCGTTATCAGAGAGGGGCCGCTTCATTTGTCGCCACGGATTTTATTTCTCACGCGGGGGCTCAACCGGAGTCAGACCCGTCTTTTCTTCTCTTCGCCTTGCTCGGAAAAACAGTTTGGGCATCCAAACCATTTTTCAAAGCTGTGTCAGTCCCTCAGCAATTTGGCGCGTCTGAGCTCGTCACGTAACGCCGACAGCTTGGGGAACTGTTGCGTCAGCAGTCGGGCCACCTCGCGGGCTTCGTCCTGACCGATAAGGGCGGCAGTCTGGGTCAGCGTTTCGGCGGCAGCGCGGTAATGTTCGCGCCCACGCCCCGAAACATGCGCCAGGACTGCGCGGAGCACCAGGGGCTTGGCGTCCTCAGCGGACAGGCTCAGGGCCAGGCGGGTGAGCAGCTCGGGTCTCACTTCACTGCGTTCGGACACCAGCTTTTGCGCCTCGCTCAACAGCCCTTCCTCCAGCAAAAAGTTGAGAAGGCTGTCGGTCTGCCCCGCCTTTTTCCACTGCTGGCGCACATATTCGGCGCGGTCAGCGGGCCAATCGGGGCTGATGTGCCGGAGTTCACTCAGCCAGTCGGGGTCACGCACAAGCTGGCCGTTCCAGCGGGCGATGTAAAACGCATGGTCGCCTGTGCCCTTCAGGACGGCGTCACGGGCCAGAGCGTGGGCTTCGTCGTGGCGTCCGGTATCGCGGTAGTGCCCGTACAGCCATGCCCGAACGCCAAAAGTCTTGAGATGCTGCCGGGCATACTCTTCCAGTTGTGGCAGCAGGCCATGCTCGGCAAAGGCGCTTTCCAGTTCCTGTGGGGGAACCGCTTTGGTTTCACGGTTCAGTTGCTGTAAGGCGGACTCGGTCTGGCCGTGTTTGAGCATGGCCTTGATGACTTCCTGCGGGCGACCTGTAGCGCGGGCCAGGGCCAGTTCATCTTCCAGATTGGTTTCCTCAGGCGAGAACAGCAGATAGAGCGTCTGTGCCCACCTGTGACGGTAAGCCTCGTGGCGTTCAAGGCCCTGAAGCCGCGTCACGAATGCTCTCAGTTGCTCGCGCTCCTCGGCAGGCAGGGCGCTGAACAGTTCCAGTTGCCCGCTTTGCAGTTCCTTACGATCCCAGCGCAACTGACCGATGGATTCCTCAAGGGTATCCAGAATGTTCTCGCGCAGCAGCGAGTCAACGGGCTGTTGCAGGAGACGGAGCAGGGCCGTCCTGGCTACAGTGACGTACTCCCAAAGGCCCAGGTCATAATCGTCGTCGTTCAGGTCGGCGCAGCCTTCGAGCATGGCGTCTGCGGCGCGGTACAGGTCAGCGTATCCGGCGGCGTCCAGCGAGGCGATGTCGTGCACTTGCCCGCGCAGAGTGTCCAGCAGCGGTTCCAGGTCGCTCAGGTCGGGGCCTTCGCCTTCCCAGTCGTATTCCGCGTCATAGTCCACCAGCGCAAAAGCCTGGGCGATGCGTTTGTCCAGGTCAGCCGCCGTCCCTTTCGCTGTGCGGCCTGGTCTGGTCAGCAGCAGGCCGCGAAGCTCCGGCTCCTGTTGCAGCATGTCCCGAATCAGGGCACGGAGGGCGGGCGCGTCCAACCGTTCCAGTTGGCTTTGCAGGTCTTCCAAGGCGTTGAAATCCTGGGGGGACTGAAGAGCGCGGGCCAGCAGCGCCGCCACATGCTTGCAGGCTCCGGCCTCACCTACCGGACAGGAGCAGTGCGCCGCCTCGACCTCCTTGCCCGCCAGGGTGACGCGCACGATGTACTTTTCCTGACCGTGCGCCGAGCCTTGCAGCAGGGTCAGCGTTCCATCGGGCTGGCGGGTGAGTCCGGTCAGCCCCCGAACATAGCTTTGGCCTTTGCGCCATTCACGTTCTCCAACCCAGTCGAGAGCGGCCTGTTGAGAGAGAAGGACAGACGACATGGCCCCAGCCTAGCGTCCCTGTTCGGCAGACACTGCCTCGGTGCGGGTCAGTTCCAAGTTGTAGCTCAGAAGTTGCTGACCCAGCAGCACGGTTCGTAGGTTGGCACTCAATTTGCCGCCCTCCCACACGCCGCGCAGGTTGCCCCGGTGCTTGTTGCCGTCCTCGAACAGTGCCGTGTCCAGCGTCAGACGGTCGCCCGCTTGCTGAAACGTGCCGCTCAGGGCATAGGCTTTACGGCTTTCCAGGTTGGTCAGCACGCCGCTGACCTTGCCGGCCTTGGGCTGAAGGCTCAGCAGCAGGCGGTAGGGGACGTGCCCGGTGGGGCCTTTGCCCACGCCTTCGTAAGTGCCGTTGAACTGCCGTTCGAGCGGCGAGAGCGGGCTGATGTAAGCCCCGATGGCGCACCCGGTGAGGGCGGGGAGCAACAGGGCGAGGGACGCACGCCGAAGGACAGGAGACATGGCAAGAGGCTAAATGAGGCTCATGAAGACTGCCTCAATTGCCCTCGTGCAGCCTTTCTCCCAGCCAGCGCCCGGCGTCGTCCACCAGCCCGGCGGCGACGGGCGAAAAAGCGGTCATGTTGGCGAACCCGTGAATCATGCCGGGGCCGGGGCGGTGTTCGGCCTCCCCGCCTGCGGCCCGCAGCGCGTCGGCGTAGGCCATGCCCTCGTCGCGCAGCGGGTCGAATTCGGCGGTCAGCACCAGCGCGGGCGGAAGTCCGGCGAGGCTGGGTGCGCCGATGGGCGAGACGTGGTGATGCGCGGCGTCCCCTGATTGGGCAAGGTACTGCTGACCGAAAAACCGCATCCGCTCGGCGGTGAGGAAAAATCCCCTGGCGTTTTCCCGGCGGCTGGGGTAGCGCTCCGGGTTGCCGAAGTCGGCGGCGGGATAAATCAGCAGTTGCGCCCGTAGCGTGGGGCCGCCCTCGTCCCGCACCCGCAGGGCCGTGACCGTGGCGAGGTTGGCTCCGGCACTGTCGCCCGCCACGGCGAGGCGCTGCGGGTCTGCTCCCAGTTCGCCCGCGTGCGCGGCGGCCCACTGCACACTGGCAAAAGCGTCGTGGACGGCGGCGGGAAACTTGTGTTCGGGAGCCAAGCGGTACGCCACGCTCAGCACGGCGGCCCCCGACGCGGCGCACAGCTCGCGGCAGAGGGCGTCATGGGTGTCGAGGTCGTAGGCCACGAAGCCGCCGCCGTGGAAATACACCGTCAGCGGCCAGCCCTGCGCCGGGGCCGCGCCCGCCGGGTGATAGAGCCGCGCCGGAAGCGGACCGTCCGGGCCGGGCAGCGTCAGGTCGCGCACCTCGCCCAGCGTGACCGGGCGCTTGGGACTGCGAAGGGCATTGGCCCGGATGCCCGCTCGCATTTCTTCCAGACTGGCGGGCTGCGGGGCCTGCGAGAGTTGCATGAGGACCGAGGTGAGGTGGGGGTCTACGGGCATGGGAGCCTCCTGGTGGGCAAGAAAAGAGAAAAGGCTGGAGGGCCGGGTCACATGGCGACGCCCGGCCCTCCGTGAACGTCAGATCACAGCACTTCGAACAGACCCGCCGCGCCCATGCCGCCGCCGACGCACATGGTCACGACGACGTGCTTGGCGCCCCGGCGCTGGCCTTCGAGCAGAACGTGCCCGGTCAGGCGTGCGCCGCTCATGCCGTAGGGGTGGCCGATGCTGATGCTGCCGCCGTTGACGTTGTACTTTTCGGGGTCAATGCCGAGTTTGTCGCGGCAGTAGAGCGCCTGCACCGCAAACGCCTCGTTCAGCTCCCACAGGTCGATGTCGTCCACGCTCAGGCCGTGACGCTTGAGGAGCTTAGGCACGGCGAGGACAGGGCCGATGCCCATTTCGTCGGGTTCCAGGCCCGCGACGGCGAAGCCCTTGAACAGGCCCAGCGGTTGGAGGCCACGTTCACGCGCCACGTCGCTGTTCATGACCACCAGCGCCGCCGCGCCGTCGGAGAGTTGCGAAGCGTTCCCGGCGGTAATCACGCCGCCCTCGAAGACGGGTTTGAGTTTGCTCAGGCCTTCCAGGGTGGTGTCGGGGCGGTTGCCCTCGTCAAGCTTGCGCGTCACTTCCTGCTCGCTGATTTCGCCCGTTTCCTTGTTCTGCACCTTCATGCGGGCGGTCATGGGAACGATTTCCTCGTCGAATTTCCCGGCCTGCTGCGCGGCAGCCGTGCGCATCTGCGACTGGTAGGCGTACTCGTCCTGCGCCTCGCGGCTGATGCCGTAGCGCTTGGCGACGACTTCGGCAGTCTCCAGCATGGACATGTAGATGTCGGGCTTGTGTTCCAGCAGCCACTCGCCGCGCAGACGGTACTTGTTGGCATGGTCGTTCTGGGTCAGGCTGATGCTTTCCAGGCCGCCCGCCACGAACACGTCGCCCTGCCCCGCCATGATGTGGTTGGCGGCGAGTGCCACGGTGTTCAGGCCGCTGGAGCAAAAGCGGTTGACGGTCACGCCGCTCACGCTGACCGGCAGTTCGGCCCGCAGCGCAATCTGGCGGGCGATGTTGCTGCCCGTGGCGCCCTCGGGGTTGCCGGAACCCATGATGACGTCCTCGATTTCGGCGGGGTCGACTCCGGCGCGGGCCACCGCATGTTTGACGGCGTGCGCGCCCAGGTCGCTGCCGTGGGTGTCGTTGAGAAAGCCCCGGTAGGCCTTGCCGATGGGGGTGCGGGCGGTGGAAACGATGACAGCTTCAGGCATAGGAAACCCTCCTGCGGGTTAAAGGTGGAGCGGGTCGGGGGCAATGGGAGAGAGGTCGAACTCGGCGCAGAGGTCGAAGACACTCATGACCACGTCGGTCTGTTCTTCGCCACCCGTCGCCAGATACAGACGGCGGGCCGCGAGGTTGCCCGTTTCGGTCAGGGTCCAGGCGCTTTCGCAGCCGAGCGTGCGGGCATGGGCGAGCAGGGCAGACACCAGGCGGCGGCCCAGCCCGCGCCCTTGCCAGTCGTCGCCCACACCGACCTCGTTGATGAACAACTCAGGGGCCTTGTCGGGGTGGAGGTAGTGAAACCCGCCCGCCATGCCCACCACCAGCCCATCCGCCAGTGCGACGGCGAGGTGGTGGCGGTCGGAGTCGAAAAAGAGCACGGTGGCGTCGGGCCGGGGCGGGCCGTCGAAGACGCCGGGCGCGACGCGGTTCAAAGCGTGCGCCTCATCCGGGCCCAGCACCCGCACCTGCACTTCCCCCTCGCCCTGAACTTCGGCGGGTTGGGCCGCACTCTTACGGGAAGGCGAGAGGAAATAAAACTCGTGCATCTCGCGCAGCAAGTCGGCGTCCAGGGCGTAGAGCGGCACGTCGGGTAGCACCGCGTCCACGCCGCAGCGCGGGCAGAGCGCGGTGCTCATGTGGTCCACCCAGTCCTCGATTTCGGTAGGGGCAAAAAGGGATTCGCAGTGAAAGCAGCCGCAGCGGGGAGAACGCCAGAGCAGAGGCTCATGGTTTCCGCAGAAGTGCCAGATGGCCTCCAGTCGCGTGACGGCTCCCCCCGGCATCCTTTACGCCCTGGCCTCGCGGTCGAAGTCGCTGAAGCTCTTGCCTTCTTCGGCCAGACGCTTGAGCAGCGGCGCGGGCTTCTGACCGTACTGCTCCAGGTCGGCGACCACGTTGTTCAGGCCCTGTTCGCTGGCGTACTGCATGGGGCCGCCACGGTAGGCGGGGAAGCCGTAGCCGTAGATGTAAATCACGTCAATGTCGCTGGCACGCTGGGCGATGCCTTCGTCCAGAATCTGGGCGCCCTCGTTCACCAGGGTGTAGGCGAGGCGCTTGGTGATTTCTTCCTGGGTAAATTCACGGGGCTGAATGCCCTTTTCGCGGCGGAAGTCCTCAATGAGCTTCTGCACGTCGGCGTTGGGCTTGGGCTTGCGGTCTTCGCCGTAGTCGTAGACGCCGCCGCCAGTCTTCTGGCCCTTGCGCCCACTCTTGACGATGCGGTCGATCCAGCCGTCGGGTTCGCTCTCGCCGCGCACTTTGGCCTGGTGCTGGCGGATGGAGTAGCCGATGTCCAGCCCGGCCATGTCGCCCATCTGGAACGGTCCCATCGGCAGGCCGAGGGCGTTCATGGCGGCGTCCACGTCCTGCGGGTTGGCGCCTTCTTCCACCATCTTGCGGCCTTCGTCGCCGTAGCGGTGCACCATGCGGTTGCCCACGAAGCCGTCACAGACGCCGACCACCACGCCGACTTTCTTGATGCGCTTGGCGAGGGCGAGGCTGGTCGCCAGCACACTGTCGCTGGTCTTGTCGGCCCGCACGATTTCGAGCAGCTTCATCACGTTGGCGGGCGAGAAAAAGTGCAGCCCGATGACCTGTTCGGGGCGGCCCGTCACGCTGGCGATTTCGTTGACATCCAACGTGCTGGTGTTGCTCGCCAGAATCGCGCCGGGTTTGGCAATGGCGTCGAGCTTGGTGAAGATGTCCTTTTTGACATCCATGTTCTCGAACACCGCTTCGATGATGATGTCGGCGTCCTTCAGGTCTTCCATATTGAGGGTCGGGGTCAGCAGGGCCATGCGCTTTTCCACGTCGTCCTGCGTCATGCGGCCCTTCTTGGCGGTGTTCTCGTAGTTCTTGCGAATGACGCCCAGGCCACGGTCCAGCGCTTCCTGGCTGGTTTCCACGATGGTGACGGGAATCCCGACGTTCAGGAAGTTCATGGCGATGCCGCCGCCCATGGTGCCCGCCCCGATGATGCCCGCCGACTTGATGTCGGTGGTGGGGGTGTCTTTGCTCAGGCCGCGAATCTTGCCCGCTTCCCGCTCGGCGAAGAAGATGTGGCGCAGGCCGCGCGACTGTGGGCTGTCCAGCGAGTCCGCGAAGCGGTCGGCCTCGGCTTCCCAGCCTTCCTGGAAGGGCTTGGTCGCCGCCATTTCTGCGAGGTTCACGATGTGCGAGGGCGAGAGCTGGCCCCGGTGGGTTTTCTTGAGGCTTTCACGGGCGCCAGCGAACAGTTCGGGGCTGCCGCCTTCCACGCTGCGCTCGCTGATGCGGGGCAGGGGGCGGGCGTCGGCATGGGCGCGGGCAAAGGCCACCGCCCCGGTGAGCAGGTCGCCTTCTACGAGTTCGTCCACCAGACCGAGGGTTTTGGCTTCGGTGGCCTTAATGGGGTTGCCGGAGAGCATCATGTCCAGCGCTTTCTGGGCGCCCACCACGCGCGGCAGACGCTGGGTGCCGCCCGCACCGGGCAGGACGCCGAGCTTGACTTCGGGCAGGCCGAGTTGCGCGTCCTTGGTCGCCACGCGGTACGAGCAGCCCAGCGCCAGTTCCAGCCCGCCACCCAGGGCCGTGCCGTGAATGGCGGCGACGGTGGGTTTCTCGAAAGCGTCGAGTTTGGCGACGGTGCCGCGCAGGTCGGGGGCCTGCTCACGCGGGAGGCCGAAGCCCTTGATGTCCGCGCCCGCCACGAAGGTGCGCCCGCCGCCGATGATGACGACGGCCTTGACACTGTCATCTGTTGCGGCGGCGTCCAGGCCAGCCTTGAGGCCTTCGGGAACGCCGGGGCCGAAAGCGTTGACGGGGGGGTTGTTGATGGTGAGGACGAGAATGTCGCCGTCGCGGGACTGCTCAACACGGTTGGGGGTGCCTTGGGTCATGGGTAGAGCCTCCTGTTTTTGGTGTCGGCTCTATGCTCCCACGTCTGGGCGGTCAGGTCAACGTTGACGTACAGAATGAACGTTGACGTTCACTTTTTGACCGCCTTTTTTCTGCCGCTTCCCCGGTTTTTTCTTCGCTGGCTGGGAGTTCCCGCTGCGGTTACTGTGCCGGAGTATCGCGGCCCAGGCGGATGGTCAGGTCGGCTCCGGGAGTGCTGGGGGCGCTGTCGACTTGCCCGTACCCCAGGTCGCGCAGCAGCGTGGCGGCGGGCTCGGCGGGGCCAGAAACGGTGGTCACGGGCCAGGGGCGCTGGTCGTTGGCGGCGGTCACGTTGAGGTAGCCGAGGGTCATCAGGCGTTCGCGCAGGCGCCGGGCGCTGCCCGCAGGCGCGTCGGCGTTCAGGATGAGGATGCTCAGGCTGTGCGGGTCGTTGGGGTCGCGGAACTGTTCGCGCATCAGGGCGTTCACTTCGGGGCGATTCACGGCCCAGATGCTCAGCGCCCCCGACATGCCGAAGTTGCCGGGCAGGGTGTAGGTGTTGATTTTGGGGCCTTGCCGCGCCGCGCCGAGCAGTTGACCGATTTCGGCGCGGGTCAGGTCGGTCTTGGCGTTAGCGTTCAGGGCGGCGATGACGCGGGGCAGTCGCCACACGTTGGCCGGTTTGCGAATCTCGCTCAGCAGGGCCGTCATGAACTGCTGCTGACGCGACACCCGCCCGATGTCGCCCATGCCGTCCTTGCGAAACCGCAAGAAGCCCTCGGCCTGTTCGCCGCTGAGCCTCTGCCGTCCCGGTTGCAGGTCGATGTGGAGGTGTCCGGCGTTGTCGTCGTACTTCATGCGTTGCGGCACATCTATGGTGACGCCGCCCACCGCCTCGGTGACGGCCCGCAGCGCATTCAGGCTCAGCAGGGCGTAGCCGTCCACCTTCACGCCCGTCAGCGACTGCACGGTGTTCACCAGCATGTCGGGGCCGCCGTGGACGTTGGCGCTGTTGATTTTGCCCCAGCCGTCCACTTGCCCGCCACCGGGCCAGCCCGCAATCTGCACCCAGCTGTCACGCGGAATACTGAGCAGTTTGACGGTGCCGTCGGGCCGCACCTGAGTCAGCAAAATAGTGTCGGTGCGCCCGGTGTAGTCCTCGGGGGTAGCGGGGTAGGGCCAGACCGGAGCCTTGTCGTCGTAATTCACGTCCACGCCCGCCAGCAGCACGTTCAGCGGCTTCTCGCCCTGACGGGGCAAGGCTCCATAACGGGCCAGGGCAGGAAAAGCAGGAGCAAACAACGCGACCACACCAGCGAGCAAAATAAGAATCAGGGCAAGAACACGGCGCACACGTCAGAGAATAACCGCGTGCGCGTGAGGAACAACCGACTAAAGGTGGAGAAATAAGGCCGCTGCCGGGAAAAGGTGGCAAGATGGTCGCAGTCCTTTCGCTTTTCTCCCCAGTTTCTCTTGCCCCTTTTTTCTTCTCTT
>NZ_JAUNHK010000164.1 GCF_030523985.1 Deinococcus sp. | reverse complement strand
CTCATGCCTCACATGAAAGCGGTTCGCCCAGAGAATCTTAATCCCAATTTCATTTAATGATCAGAAATCTGACATGCGCCCGAATTGGGGAGGCACTCCGAAAGATGCCCCCCTGCCCGAACATATCCGCCTACTCCCGTACATCTTCAAAGAGAATCTTAGCTGCGGCAGGTAAATCTTCTCTGGCGAAGTTGCGAAAGGGGGCCTGGGCGAGCGTCATCAGCTTTTCACCTTGCATTCCGGCACGACTGATCCACGCTGAAACACCCAGAATCTCGTGCCCCTGGCCCCTCAGAAAAGCCAGTGCAGCGCGGGCATCTGTGCCCGTACAAATTAAATCGTCCACGTAGACGACCTTTTCTGGTATCGCGGGGATATTCATGCGGTGCCAGACAGGTTCAGGGTGCAAAGACAGATAAGCCACCGCTTTACCCAGGTGCCGCGCAACAAAAGAGGCCAGTACCGCCCCGCACGCAGGCGCACCGACCACCAAAGTCGCTCCTGGAAAGGCCTGAGCTATGGCTTTCGCCTGCTCCTGGGCCACCATGTCAAGTAGTGCTGGGTGCCTGAACACACTTCCCTTCTCAATCCAGCCGTTGCTGTAAAGACCGTTGCGGAAGTGTGTCAGGCCGCGCCGAATACCGCCGCATTCCTCCAGAAGCTGAAGTAATTCCATGCTTACGCCTTCCCTCCTTCCCTTCCTGCATCCTCCACCGGATCAAACTCATCCCGCCCGCGTTCCACCAGCGTCAGGATGTCGTAGGTCGCTACCAGCACCTCGTCCTGATTACGGATTTCGGCGTGCCATTCTACGACCCCCGTCGGGCGCGTCTCGCCGGGGCGCAGGTCCTTGCGAATCTTGCGCTTGCAGGTCAGGCGGGTGCGGATGGTGTCGCCGATGCCCACAGGCTCCACAAAGCGCAGGTTTTCCAGCCCGTAGTTTGCCAGCACCGGCCCAGGCGCGGGCGAAACAAATTGCCCAGCGGCGGCGGAAATCAGGAAATAGCCGTGCGCCACCCGCTTGCCAAAAATCCCTTCTTTCGCGCCAATGTCGTCCACATGGGCATAAAAATGGTCACCCGTGAGCGCAGCAAAGTTCACGATGTCGGCCTCGGTCACGGTGCGGCGGTGGGTCAGCAGGCTGTCGCCGACCTGAATCTGGTCGAAGGTCTTGCGGAAGGGGTGAACCACGTCCTCGTGCACCGCCGCGCCGGGGACGTGCTCGCGGGTAATGGCGGCGAGGGTGGTGGGGTCGGCCTGCACCGCCACCTTGTTCATGTGGTGCTTGACGCCCGCCAGGCCCGCCAGTTCCGCGCCGCCACCCGCCCGACCAGGGCCACCGTGCAGGAGCTGAGGCAGCGGCGAACCGTGGCCCGTGCTTTCCTTCGCGTCGTCACGGTTGAGCACCAGCACTCGCCCGTGCGTACTGGCGATGCCCAGCACCAACTCGGTAGCCTCGCTGCGGTCATGCGTGATGACGGAGGCGGCCAGGCTTCCGCGTCCCATTTTCGCCAGTTTGATGGCGTCGTCCAGCGTGTCGTAGGGCATCAGGGTCGCCACTGGCCCGAAGGCTTCCAGTTCGTGCGGCCCCTTCACGGTCAGCGGGTCGCGGCACAGAAGCAGTGTGGGGTCAAGGAATGCGCCTTTCTCGCGGTCGCCGCCCAGCAGCTCGGACTCGCCACCAATCACGATTTCGGCGTCCTGCTTGAGCTTTTCCAGCGTCTCGCGCACGCGCTGGCGCTGCTCCACGCTGACCAGTGCGCCCATTCGCACGTCGTCGCGGGCGGGGTCGCCTACCGTCACCTTCGCCAGCTCCTTTTTCAGTGCGTCCACTACAGCATCTACCATGTGACGCGGCACCAGCGGGCGGCGGATGGCGGTGCATTTCTGGCCCGCCTTGCCCGTCATCTCGCGGGCGACTTCCTTCACGAACAGGGCAAATTCGGGGTCTTCGGGCTTCACGCTCAGGCCCAGCACGGAGGCATTCAGGCTGTCGGCCTCCACGCTGAAGGGCACGGCGCGGGCCACGATGTTGGGGTGTACGCGCAGCTTGTTGGCTGTCGCCGCCGACCCCGTGAAGGCCAGCATGTCCTGTTCTTCCAGGTGGTCAAGCAGGTCGCCTGGCTCACCCGTGACCAGTTGCAGCGCCCCTTCCGGCAAGATGCCCGACGCCACGATGTCGCGCACCATCCGCTCGGCCAGGTACGCGGTCTGCGGCGCGGGTTTCACCAGGCTGGGCATCCCCGCGATGAACGACGGCGCAAATTTTTCCAGCATGCCCCAGATGGGAAAGTTGTAGGCGTTGATCTGCACCGCCACGCCCTCACGCGGCACCAGAAGGTGACGGGCCATGAAGGTGCCGCCTTTGCCCAGCGTTTCCACCTTGCCATCGGGCAAAAAGCGCTCGTCGGGCAGTTCGCGCCGTGCCATGCTGCTGTACGCGAACAGTGTGCCGATGCCGCCTTCAATGTCCACCCAGCCGTCGCGCCGCGTGGCCCCGGTCAGCGCGTTGAGGGCGTAGTAGTCCTCTTTGCGCTCCATCAGGTAGGTCGCCAGTGCCCGTAGCATTCGCGCCCGCGTGTGGAAGGTCAGTTTGCGAATCGCCGCGCCCTTTTCGCGCCCGTAGGCCAGCGCCTGGGCAAAGTCCACGCCCTCGGAGGAAATCACGGCGACGGGGCGACCATACACGGCGTCGAGCAGGGTTTGGCCTTCGGGGTTGACGTGCCACTGCCCGTAGACGTAGGAGGCGGGGCGGAGGATTTGGGGATTGGGGGAGTTGGTCATAGGGTTGGCTCCTGTTGGAAAGTTTGTAATTTATCAAGTAGTGTCAGTAGTCTTAGGTAATCTCCTCTCAAAACTTTAATATCTTCTCTACTTGTAATTAACTGCCTGACTGGGTGCATGATCTTATTTCTAAATTCGATCAAATTTCTGTGATTGCCATCAAAATTTCTTTTAGAAGAAATTCCCAAGTGCTGCCTAAATTCATTAGATTTGGCCACTATGTTCAGCATTTGAGAAAATGTCGCGTAATTTATCGGGTTTATCTCCAAATCTTTTCGTTTTGCTATTTCCCAATTTCCCAGTATGCCCACTTGGTTCTTCTCTTCCATTCCAGAAATCCAGTCCCAAGGGTTGTTGTACATATTTGATATGACCTTAGCGAGAGCAATTTCTGTTTCCGCTAAAATTCCATAAAATTCCGACCTAAATCTGTGTGTGTTTGTGTCGGATAGGGTGAAAAATCCGGAATATTCATCTTCTGTCTTAAAAATCAAAAATTCAGAATTTTCTAAGGCTTCCAGCAGAACTTTTATGTCTTCATCTGAATCAACTATAGGAAGATTCATCAATTCAGAGTAGGATATTTTGGATTCATCGATATACGGAATCTTGACCAGCGCTATAAATTGGCCGTCTTTCCTAACTGGCGCAAAGTCAAAGTTTTTTCTTCTAAGTTCTGCTATCTTTTCAGAATTTTGCTCTCCATATTCAAAACAAATCAATTCTTCAAGGTTATTACCGATGCGCTTAGCAATAGGATTCATTCTTCTCCTCGCTTCGGCTCAGGTTGGGGCGGGGTTGGGAGCCTCAGGTTTCACCCACTCAAACGCTCTTAAATCCCTCAAACGGCTCTTTGCAATTGCCGCACACATACAGCCGCTTGCACAGCGTGGAACCGAAAGAGGCGGTCAGGTTCACGTTCAGGCTGCCGCAGCGGGGGCAACAGGTCGGTTCTGGCTCTAGCGTCAGCAGCATCTCACCAGCGGGTGCAGGCGGCGCAATCCCGTACTGGCGCAGGCGTTCGCGGGCGTCGGGCAAAATCG
>NZ_JAUNHK010000163.1 GCF_030523985.1 Deinococcus sp. | reverse complement strand
GCGAGGCGGGCGAGTTGGTCGGGCGTCAGGTCGGGCCGCACCGCCAGAATGGTGCGAATGTCGGGCAGCGGGTCGCCCAGCAGCACCTCCAGCGCGGCGGGGGGCAGCGTTTCGGCACTGGCGACGTGCAGCCGAATGTCGGGTTCGGGGGCCTGCGCCAGGGCCACGACAGCGGCTTCGGGCAGGTCGTTGCGCTCCAGCAGGGTGCGGCGCACGGTTTCGGATTCGTCACGGGCCAGGCGTTCCAGCAGTTCGGGCGCGAGGTCGGGGCGACGGGCCAGCGCCGCCCGCACCTCGGGGTCGCCGTCTTGCTCGGCCCGCGTCAGCCACGCTGCGGGCACGGCCCAGGCTTGCAGCGCGGCGGCCCGCACCTGTGGCTGGGGGTGGCCTGCCAGCCAGTCGCGCACGCTTCGGGGCAAATCTAGGCGACGTGCCAGAGCGGTCAGCACGTCGGCGTCGGGGTCGGTGGCGAGGGTCAGCAGGCAGTCCAGCGGCAGGTCGGGGCGGCGGGCAACGTGAGAGCGCACCAGCGTATGCGAGTCCTGGGCCAGCGCCCGCACCAGGTCGCCGGGCAGGTCGGCGTTCAGGGCCACCGCTTTTCGCACGTCGTAGTCCTCGTCGTTTCCCAGTTGCCGCAGCAGGGCCGGGGACAGGTCGGGCCGCGCGGCCACCGCTTCGCGCACCTGCCAGCCTGCGTCCTGGGCCAGCGCCTCGACCCGTTCGGGGGCGAGGTCGGGACGGGCCGCCAGTGCGGTGCGCACGCTGTAGTCCTCGTGGCGCAGTGCCGAGTCCAGCACCCAGGCAGGCACCTCGGGCAGGCCGAGTAGCCCCAATACGCCTTCACTGGGAAAAGACAGCAGCAGCCCAGGCCGGGCCAGGCGCAGCAGCGGCAACCCCGGATTGCCCAGCACCTCACGCGGGAAGTGCGCCGCCAGCAGCCCCAGCACCTCGGCGGGCGTGTTGGGGTTCTGGGCGACGGCGGCCCGCACGCGGCTGTCAGGATGGGCGGAGAGGCCGCTCAGCACCTCGGCTGGAGCACGGGGCGAGGCGGCGGCTTCGAGCGCCCCAGCACTGCCCAGGGTGGTCAGGGTGCGCGGGTCGAGTTGGGGAAACGTCATGGGCAGCAGGATAACGGCCCCTGACGGCCCCCCTGCCTGAGCCTGCGTCCTCGCCATCAAAAAAACTTCTCTAACTCCTCACTGGGAAGTTCAGTCGGGAAGGGAACTGGGCCGATGGATTGCGGCGCTTGGGGCCATCCGTTCCCGCTCTGTTGCCGCCGATCCGCACCAGGGCGGCCTCTGCACTATCTTGCGGCATGGCTTATCAAACTGAATATCCTGTCTCGCGCCGTCCCGTCTACGCCCGGCGGGGCATGGTCGCCACCAGTCAGCCGCTGGCCGCGCAGGCGGGGCTGAGCCTTCTGCAAGCCGGGGGCAACGCGGTAGACGCGGCGATTGCGACGGCGGCGGCCCTGACGGTGGTCGAGCCGACCAGCAACGGCCTCGGCGGGGACGCCTTCGCGCTGGTGTGGGCGGGGGGGCAGTTGCATGGCCTGAACGCCAGCGGCGCGGCTCCGGCGGCCCTCTCGCTGGACGCCTTGCCCGGCGGCGAAATGCCCAAATACGGCTGGACTCCGGTGACGGTGCCCGGCGCAGTGCGCGGCTGGGCCGACCTGCACGAACGGTTCGGGCGGCTGGACTTTGAGCAGGTGCTGGCCCCCGCGATTCGCTACGCCCGCGAAGGCTTTCCGCTTTCGCCCGTGCTGGCGGCGAACTGGGCGCGGGCCATCCGGGTCTACCGGGCGCTGGGCCTGCCGATTCTGGACGAATGGTTCCGTACCTTCGCGCCCGATGGCTTCGTGCCGCGTCCCGGTGCCCTGTGGCGCAGCGAGGCCCACGCCCGCACGCTGGAACAGATTGCCCAGACACGCGGCGCGGCCTTTTACAGCGGTGAACTGGCCGGTCAAATGGATGCCCATGCCCAGGCCAGCGGCGGACTGCTGCGCGGAACCGACCTCGCCGCGCACGCGTCGGAATGGGTGACGCCCATCCACACCGAGTTCGGCGGTCACCGCGTCTACGAGATTCCGCCCAACGGTCAGGGCCTCGCCGCGTTGGTGGCGCTCAATGTGCTGGATGCCGGGCAGCTGCCCGAGCGCCGCGACGACCCCGCCGGACTACACCTGCAAATCGAGGCGATGAAGCGCGGCTTCCACGATGCCCACAGTTATGTTGCCGACCCGCGTCATGTCCCGGTAGACGTGCCGGGCCTGCTCAGCGCCGCCAACGCCGAGCGCCACCGCGCCCACATCGGCGACGAGGCCCATGATCCGGCCACCCACGCGCCCAGCACGGGCGGCACGGTCTACCTCGCCACCGCCGATGACGAGGGCGGCATGGTCAGCCTGATTCAGAGCAACTACATGGGCTTCGGCTCCGGCGTGGTGGTGCCGGGTACGGGCATCGCGCTGCACAACCGGGGCCACAACTTCCACACCGACCCCGCCCACCCCAACGCCCTCGCGCCGGGCAAGCGGCCTTACCACACCATCATTCCCGGCTTTCTAGGCCGCGCCGACGGCACTCCGGTGGGGCCGTTCGGGGTCATGGGCGGGTTCATGCAGCCGCAGGGCCACCTGCAAGTTGTCGTCAATACCGTCCACTACGGCATGAACCCCCAACAGGCGCTCGACGCCCCGCGCTGGCAGTGGCTCCAGGGCCGTCAGGTCGAAGTCGAGCATGCCCTGGGCGCAGAGGCTGCCCGAGCGCTGGCGGCGCGGGGGCATGAAGTGCGCGTTCAACTCGACGCCGGGGCTTTCGGACGCGGTCAGATGATCCGCCGCGACCCCGAAACCGGCGTGCTGGAAGGCGGCACGGAAAGCCGGACGGACGGGCATATCGCGCTGTGGTGAAGGGGGCAGATGGCTGAAGGCAGATGGCTAAAAGCGGAAGGCCATCTGCCATTAGCCATCTGCCTAGTCCTCCTGGTCTTTCCCCAACTCCATCCCGCGCCGGGTCGCGGCAATCACGGCTTTCATGACGCCGCCGCGCACGCCCGCCGCTTCCAGTTCTTCCAGACCTGCGATGGTAGTGCCGCCGGGACTGGACACTTCGTCCTTGAGCAGACCGGGGTGGGCGCGTTCCAGCAGCAGTTCGCCGGTGGACGACAGCAGCCGCGCCGCCAGTTCGTTGGCGAGGGGGCGGGGCAGGCCCATCCGCACGGCTCCGTCGGCGAGGGCTTCGGCGACCACGGCGACATAGGCCGGGCCGGACGCGCTCATGCCCGTGAAGGTGTTGAACAGGTGTTCGGGCAATTCGTAGACCTGGCCCACGGCTCCGAACACTTGCCGGGCGAACTCGAAATCCCCGGCGTCGTGGGCTTCGCGGGGCGCGGTGACGGCAGTCTGCGAGCGCCCGATGGTGGCGGCGAGGTTGGGCATGACACGCACCACCCGCCGCGTGCCCAAGCGCCTGCCGATGGTTCCGGCACTCACGCCCGCCATCGTGGAGATGTAGCCGACATTTTCCTGCGCCAGCCAGGGCGCAATATCGGGAAACATGCGGGGCTGCACGCAAATCAGAATGCGCCCGGCCTGTCCCAGTTGCTCCTTGGTCAGGATTCTGACGCCCAGCCGGGAGGCGATGTCCTGCGCCCGTTCGGTGTTGGCTTCCAGAATGCCGATGTCATGGGGAGCGATGACCCCTTTGTTCACGACCCCCGTCAGCAGGGACAGCCCGAGTTTTCCGACACCGACGATGGCAAGTTGCATGGGGGCGAGTATAAGTGCGCGGCGGCGGGGCGGACGCGGGGCGGTGTATGCAGCCCCGGCTGCTCTAG
>NZ_JAUNHK010000033.1:22231-25945 GCF_030523985.1 Deinococcus sp. | reverse complement strand
CCTTCCAGGCTGCTGCGGCGGTAGTCCTCCAGCGTGCGCGAAAGCTGGGTGGCGCAGTTCTGGGCGGCGGCCCGCGTCGTGACTTCCGAAGCGTCGGCGGGTGGGACGTTGGTGGCTTGCTCGCGTTTCAGCGCCCGCACCTCGGCCTCCAGCGCCGTGACGCGGCGAGAGAGTTCGGCGTTCTGCTGCCGCGCCGCGCTGTCCTGGCAGGCGGTGAGCAGCAGCGGCAGCAGCACCCACAACCGCCGCATTACCGCTCCAGCACGCTCACGATTTCGACATGCGAGGTCTGGGGGTAAAAGTCGTGCGGCGTGACTTCGCCCAGTTTCCAACCCTGGCGCACCAGTTCGCCCACGTCGCGTGCCCAGGTCGCCGGGTCGCAGGAGACATAGACCAGGCGGTCGGCGGTGCTGTCCTGCACGGCTTCGCGAGCGGCTTCGTCCAGTCCGGCGCGGGGCGGGTCGACCACCAGCACGTCGGCCCCGATGTCGTGCAGGCGTGAGGCGTCGCCCTGGCGGAAGGTGATGTTCTTCTGGCCCAGGCCCGCCGCCACGCTGTGGGCCACGTCCTGCCGTCCCCGCGTCAGGGCTTCGGCGGAGGTGTCCAGCACCGTCACACGGCGAAAGTGGGGCGAGAGATGCCGGGCAATCGCGCCCGCGCCGCCGTAGAGGTCAACCGCGTGGTCGCCCGTGCCCGCCAGCCGCGCCGCCCGCTGGTAGGCCAGGCCCGCCGCCGCCGGGTTGACCTGCGCGAATCCGGTGGCGCTGATGCTGACCTGCACGTCGCCAAACTTTTCCTGAATCTCGCTTTCGCCCGCAATCAGGCGCACGCCTGCGCTGAAGCGTTTTCCGGCAGGCTGCGCCAGCGACACGCCCACCACGCCCGCGTCGAGCAGGTGGTCACTCGCCCGCAGAAAGTCACGCGGTTCGCCCGAGCCGATGAGGGCCGCCACCACTTCCCCCGTCAGGCGACTGGCGCGGAAGGCAATTTCAGTGGCGGGGTCGAGGCGTTCGGGGTCGAGTTTGGCGACGATGGCGGCGATCTCTTCCATCACCAGCGGGTCGCCTTCAAACAGGCGGGCGTCGTGGCCCCGGCGCTCGCGGTAGCCCAGGCCGCCGGGCGTCACCAGATACTGCGCCGTGTTGCGGTAGTGCCACTGCGCCGGGCTGGGCACGGTGTCCGCCACCGGAGCGCGGAGTTTGGCAATGCGCGAGAGGGCTTCCTCCACAAAGGCCCGCTTGAATTCCAGTTGCGCCGGGTAGGACGCGAAGGCAAGGTCGGCAGTGGGTAGCTCTGGCCCGTCCACCCGTTCGGGGCTGCGGCGCAGAATTTCTTGTACCGTGCCCTGGCGTACGCCCTTGCCCTGGCGAATGGTGGCGGTCACGCGCTCGCCGGGCAGTGCGCCGCGCACCAGCACCACGCCGCCTTCGTCGCGGGCGAGGCCCAGGCCCCCAGCCACGAGTTTTTCGATTTCCAGCGTGAGAAGTGCGTCAGACATGAGGGTCAGTGTAGTGGAGGGGGAAGGGGAAAGAGGGTTGATGGTTCCGCCTCCGGCTGAGGGCTAATGGAAAAAGACAAAGAAAAAAGGCCCCGGCATTTGCCAGAGCCTCCTGTGAAAAGGCGTTTTGACGTTTCCACGTTCGACCTTTCCACCCTCCATCGCCCCCTCTCGTGGCGACGGATTCGGGGCTTACTTCTCGACCAGATACGCCTTCTCGATCACGTCGGGCCGGGTGCCGAAGCTGGGGCGGCTGGGGTCAATGCGGGTTAGTTTGTCCAGCACATCCAGGCCTTCCACGACCTTGCCAAACACGGTGTGACGCCCATCGAGGTGGGGGGTGGCGGTAAAGGTGATGAAGAATTGAGAACCGTTGGTGCCGGGGCCGGCGTTCGCCATGCTCAGGATGCCCTTGCCGCTGTGGCGGTGGGGGTTCCCGGCAAATTCGTCCTCGAAGCGGTAGCCGGGGCCGCCCATGCCGCTGCCGGTGGGGTCGCCCGTCTGGGCCATAAAGCCGTCCAGCACGCGGTGAAACACGATGCCGTCGTAGTAGTGGTGGCGCAGCAGGTAGGCAAAGGAGTTGACGGTCACGGGCGCTTCGTCGGGGTACAGCTCGACCACGATGCGGCCTTTGCTGGTTTCCAGCACGGCGCGGTACTGCTTGCCGGGTTCGATGGCCTCGCCCAGTTCGGGGGCCTGGCTGAACTTGGTCTGGCGCTCGGTGCTGAGGTAGGGGGTCTGGGTAAACCCGTCGGCGGTGTAGAGATCGCTCATAGGGGGCATTGTACGGGGGCAGGCGGGGAGAAGCTGTTGTGAAACCCTCAACCCTCTGGCCCCCTCAACCTTTCAGATGACCCACTCGCCGCCGCGCATCAGCGCTTCACGTTCGCCGCTGGCGGTGATGCCGTCCACATCGGTGTCGGGCGTGCCGATCATCCAGTCCACATGAATCAGCGAGTCGTTGCCGCCCGCCGCTTTCAGGCGCTCGGCGTCGTCTCCGCCCTGCATATTGGTCGAGTAACAGCGGCCCAGCGCGATGTGCGAGGCGGCATTCTCGTCGAAGAGGGTGTTGAAAAACAGCGTGCCCGTCTGCGCGACGGGGGCAGAGGCGGCGACCAGTGCGATTTCGCCCAGGTGCGCGGCTCCCTCGTCGGTGGCAATCAGTTTCTTGAGGGTGTCCTCGCCCTTTTGCGCCGTGATTTCGACGGCCCTGCCGTTCTCGAAGCGCACGCGAATGCCTTCCACGACCTGCCCACGCACGCTCAGCGGCTTGCTGGCGACGGCCCAGCCGTCCACCCGGTCACGGTGCGGCATGGTAAAGACCTCGTCGGTGGGCAGGTTCGGCACGCCCACGATGCCGTTTTTGGCCCGTTCCGCGCCGCCCTGCCAGATGTGGCCCGCGACGAGGCCCACCGTCAGGTCGGTGCCCAGGCCCGAGCGCAGATGCACGGCGGCGTACTGCTTGCCGTTGAGGTACTCGGCGCGGCGGGCGAGGTCGGCGGTGTGCTGGCCCCAGGCCGCCACCGGGTCGGGCAGGTCAGCCCGCGTGACCTTGAAAATGTCGTCCCAGAGCCGCGCCACCGCTTCGGCTTCGGGCAGGTCGGGGTACACGACCCGCGCCCACGCCGGAGTGCTCATGGCGGCCACCGTCCAGTTCACGGCAAAGCTGCTGACCTGCGCCGACACCTCGCGCATGGCCTGGGCGGTCAGCTTGCTGCGGCGGGCGACGCGCTCGGGGTCAGCATTTTTCAGCAGCGCCGGGTCATCGCCGCGAATGGCGAGGCGGGCGTAGCCGTCTGCCAGCATGTTCTGGGCTTCCTGCGCGGCCCAGTCGGGCAAAAAGCCCACCGCGTCGTCGGAGCCGTCTTCGAGGAGTGCGAGGCCGAGGTGTTCGTCGTGGTAGTTGACCCGCACGTCCAGCGCCCCGGCCTGATACGCGGCGCGGACAACCTGCCGCACCAGCGGGGCCGCGTCCAGTGGCGCGTTGACGAGCAGCTTGCCGCCTGCGGGCAGGTTCACACCGACCTTGACCAGCAGTTCGGCGTAGCGGGCGAGTTTGGCCTGGAAATCGGAAGAAGGAGTCACCCGCCCATCATGGGTGAGGGGGGGCTGACCGTCAAACTGCGGGCGCAGGGGTATCCTAGGGAAATAAAAAATCCGTCCTTCTCGGACGGTGATAGGAAAAGAATAGCGCCGTATGCGGCCTTTGTCAAACT
>NZ_JAUNHK010000033.1:20953-22131 GCF_030523985.1 Deinococcus sp. | reverse complement strand
TCACCACCCCTCAATCTGCCGCCCGGCTTCAAACGCCGCCGCGCCCGCCGCCACCGCCAGATTGAGGCTGCGGCCCCCGCCGGGCTGCGGCAGTTTCAGCTTGGGCAGGGCGTCGCGCAGCCAGACCGGAAGCCCACGCGATTCGGGGCCGAACAGCAGGTAGTCGCCGCGCACGAAGTCCGCGCGGGTGTGCAGTTGCGTGGCGTGGGTAGAAAAGGCGAACACGCGGGCATCGGCGGGCAACTGGTTCTGAAAGTCCGTCCAGCCCGCGTACTCGTGCAGGGTCACGCCCTGAAGGTAGTCCATCACGGCGCGGCGAAATTCGCGGTCATGCAGGTGGAAGCCGAAAGGCCGAATCAGGTGCAGTTCGGCCCCCAGCACCGAGCAGGTGCGGGCGACGTTGCCCACGTTGCCTGCCTTTTCCGGCTCGAACAGGACGATGTGCAAAAGGGGAGTCGGTGTCATTCCTCCGATTCTGCCCCTTCCAGCGCCGACAGCACCCGCCAACGTTTGCCCGTGGCGTAGGCCCGCCGCGCCGGGACGCTGGGTAGTTCCATTTCGGGATAGCGCAGCGCCGTCAATTGCCCGCCGTATACGCAACCCGTGTCCAGATTGAGGGTGCGCCCCCGCTGCTGCGGCTCTGGCACAGGCGTATGCCCATAGACCACCAGCGCCTGCTCGCGGTAGGGCGTGACCCAGTCGTGCCGCTCAGCCAGCCCCAGCGCGTCACGGCGGCCCGTTTTGCGCCCGGCGATGTTGTACTCGCGGCGCTCGGCGTCGGGGGCGTGGGGCAGGTCGCCCGCGTGAACGACCACCACCCGGCCCCCGTCCAGCTCCAGTCGGGGCGGCAAATCGTTCAGAAACTCGGTCACCTGCGCCCGGAAAGCGGCGGGCCGCCGTTCCAGTTGCCGCAGCGAGGGGGCCACTGGCCCGGACGCATTCACGCGTTGCCCGTCCAGCGCCCGCAGCAGCTTGCGGTCATGGTTGCCCATCACGGCGCGCGCGTGTCCGGCGTCGGCAGCCCGCATCACCAGTTCCAGCACGCCTGCCGTGTCCGGCCCCCGGTTGACCAGGTCGCCCACGAAAATCAGTTGGCGTCCGGCGGGCGGCGTCAGATTCGATTTGCGCAGGCGGTAGCCCAGCACGCCGAGCAGGTCGCGCAGTTCGTCGGCGCAGCC
>NZ_JAUNHK010000033.1:6339-20853 GCF_030523985.1 Deinococcus sp. | reverse complement strand
TGCGCAGGCGGTAGCCCAGCACGCCGAGCAGGTCGCGCAGTTCGTCGGCGCAGCCATGCACGTCCCCCACGATGTCGTAGGCCAGCGGTGACATGCTCAGGCGTTTTGCCGGGCCAGCAGCACCGTCGCCCGCGCCTGCACATGGTCGGGGGCCAGCCCCTCGGAGGTCTTGAAGCTGACGCCCACTTCGCTCTGCGGCAGCCCCAGCAACCGGGCCACCGACGCGGCAATCTCGGCCCGCAGCGGCCCCAGCTTGGGTCGGTCGAGGGTAATTACCAGCGCCAGGTTGACCGGAGCGTAGCCACGTTCGCGCACCAGTGCCAGCGCCCGCTCCACGATGACCCGCGAGTCCATGCCCTGCCACTCGGCGGCGGTGTCGGGGAAATACTGCCCGATGTCGCCCAGCGCGAGGCTAGAGAGCAGCGCGTCCGCCACGGTATGCAGCGCCGCGTCTCCGTCCGAATGGGCCACCGCGCCGCGCTCGGAGGGAATAGAAACACCGCCCAGCACCAGGGAAAGTCCCGGAGCGAGGCGGTGGGCGTCTTCGCCGTACCCGATGCGGTAAGGCAAGGAAGAGGAAAGCGGGACAGACATGGGGTGAGAATAAACCGGGCCTGCCCCCCGCCGCGTTATTCCTCGGGAAACTCGGCGTTGCTGTAGACGTTTTGCACGTCGTCGAGTTCTTCGAGGTACTCGATGAGGGTTTCGAGCTTGCGGGCGTCGTCGCCGCTCACCGCCACCGTGTTGGTGGGCAGCATGGTGATTTGACCGCTCTCGACGGCGTACCCGGCAGCGCTCAGGGCGTCTTGCACGGCGTAGAGGTCGGCAGGGGCGGTGCTGATTTCCAACCCCTCCTCGGATTCCTGAATGTCCTCGGCCCCGTTCTCGATGGCGACTTCCTGCGCGGCCTCGCTGGTGTCCCGAATCAGGACGATGCCCTTTTTCTCGAACTGCCACGCCACGCTGCCGCTGTTGCCCAAGGAACCGCCGCGCTTGTTGAACACGGCGCGAATGTCGGCCACGGTGCGGTTGACGTTGTCGGTCAGCGTCTCGATGAAAATGGCGGTGCCGCCGGGGCCGTAGCCTTCGTAGGTCTGCTCTTTGTAGTCGGCGGCGCCTTCGCCCGCGCCCACCGCACGCTTGATGGCGTTTTCGATGTTGTCGTTGGGCACCGTGTCGGTTTTGGCGGCGGCAATCGCGTTTTTCAGGCTCAGGTTGGCGGCGGGGTCACCGCTGCCCCCGGCACGCACGGCGGCCTGAATGGCGCGGATGTGCTTGGAGTACATCGCGCTGCGTTTCTTGTCGTTGGCTCCCTTTTTGCGCTTGATTTGCGCCCACTTGCTATGACCGGCCATTGTTCAGTTCTCCTCGAAAATAAATAAATGTGTTTTTGCGCCCGCTCACGCTGGGGGGCGGCAGCGGGGCGCATTCTAGCGCGCAGGCGCGTTAGCGGCGGGTATTGTGGGTCATGTCTACCGAAATCGTCCACACCGAGCGCTTGGCAGGCGGCGTGCGGCTGCACTGCGCCGAGGCCGGGCCGGAAGGTGGCCCCCTGGTCTTGTTGCTGCATGGCTTTCCCGAGTTCTGGCACGCCTGGGACCGTCAAATCGGGCCGCTGGCCCGCGCCGGATTCCGGGTGGTCGCGCCCGACCTGCGCGGCTATGGCCTCAGCGAAAAGCCGCTGGGGGTGGAGAGCTACCGGATCGAAACACTGGTAGGCGACGTAGCGGCGCTGATTCGTGACCTGGGCCATGACCGTGCCCACATCGTCGGCCACGACTGGGGCGGCGTGATTGCCTGGGCGGTCGCCATCTCGCGGCCCGATGTAGTGGAGCGGCTGGCGATTCTCAACGCCCCACACCCCGGCGCCTTTGGGCGGGAATTGCGCCGTCCCGAGCAGAAAAAGCGGTCTTGGTACGTGGGTTTTTTCCAGTTGCCCTGGTTGCCCGAGCGCCTGCTGGTGCCCTTTGGCCGCTGGGCGCTGGGGGGGGCACGGGCAGGCAGCTACAGCGAGGCAGACATGAAGCTCTACCACGCGGCTTGGACGCAGCCCGGTGCCGCCACCGCCATGCTGAACTACTACCGCGCCCTGATTCGCTTCGGTAACGTCAAAGGCCGCCACGTCGCTGCGCCCACCCTGCTGCTGTGGGGCGAAAAGGACATGGCGCTGGTGCCGGAACTGGCCGACGACCTGGGCAAGTGGGTGCCGAACCTGAAAACCATCAAGTTCCCGAAAGCGACCCACTGGGTGATGCGCGACGAGGCGCTGCGGGTCAATCAGGAGTTGCTGGCGTTTCTGGAAGGGTGAAGAACGGAGGGTAAAGGGCAGAGGGTAGAGAGTAAGGAAGCTTTTCGCTCCTCACCCTCTACCCTCCACTCTCAACCCTCAGCGGTACAGGTCGTTGTCCCGCAGGTGCTCGGCGTAGGTGTGGTTCACGTAGATTTTGCCGCCCGCGTGCAGGAAGTACAGGGCGTCGCGTCCGTCGGCCAGTTGCCGCTGGGCGTTCAGGACACTCTGCAAGGCGGGCGTCCCAGGGTTGTTGATGGGGCCAGCCGGGAGGCCCTGGCGGGTGTAGGTGCTGTAGGGCGTGTCGATCTTGAAGTCGCCCGCGCTCCGGTCGAGTTCGGGCAGGTCTTTGCCCAGGCCGTAGGCCACCGTGGGGTCGCTGCCCAGGGCGATGCCGTCGCGCAGGCGATTGAGAAACACTCCGGCGATGATGGGCATTTCGCCGTTGTTGGCGGCCTCGGCCTGCACCATGCTCGCCAGAATCACCCAGTCGCGCACGCTCAGGCCCAGCGCCCCGGCCTTGGCGACGTTTTCGGGCGTGAACTCGGTTTCCATGCGGGCCACCATCTTTTTCACGATTTCTGTGGCGCTGTCCTTGGGCCGGAATTCGTAGGTCGCCGGAAACACGAAGCCTTCGAGGTTCTTCTGCTTGCCGTTGGCGTAGGTGCTGAAGGTCGGGTCGTTCAGTGCCGCTGCGATGGCGGCCTTGTCGAATCCGGCTTTCTCGAAGATGGCGGGCAGGTCCTTGATGCGCCGCCCCTCGGGAATGGTCACGTTGACCACCGGAATACGCGCCGGGCCGTCCAGCGTCTTGACCACTTGGTCTACGGTCATGTTGCCGTTGAGGTCATACGCGCCTTCCTTGAGGCGGCTCGCCACCCCGGTCTGGCCCATGACATAGCGGAAGATGCGGGCGTCTTTGACGATGCCCTTGTCCTGCAACTCGCGGCCGATTTGGGAGACGGTTTCGCCCTTGGCAACTTCGAGGGTGTAGGCCGGGCCGCCCGCTGCCCCGAACAGGCTGCGGAAATACAGGAAGGCGCCCAGCGCGGCGAGCAGTCCCAGCACAATGAGGGCCAGCAAAATGGAGGCCCACAGGGGCAGGCCGCGTTTGGGTGAAAGGGTCGTCATAAATTACCTCAGGGGAAAAGCAGACTCAGGAGAGTTTGACACCAGCGGCGCTCAGGCGACTGTGCAGGTTTGCATCGGCGGGCGGACGGGCGCCGAAGTGCGACACCACCCAGCCGCCCACCTGCACGGCGACTCTGGCGGCGGCTTCGGCGTTCCGGTGGGTCAGCCACTGCGACAGGAAAGCGCCCCCGAAGGCGTCTCCGGCTCCGGTGGCGTCCACCAGTCGGTCACGGGTGGCAGGCACATGCACGCGGGGCGTCTGCGGGCCTTCAAGCAGGGCGCCGTCTTCGTCCATCTTCAGCACCACCAGCGCCTGCGGGTAGCGCTCACGCAGCCAGTCGAGCGCCGCGCCGTGCTCCTGCTGCCCGCTCATGGCGAAGGCTTCGTCGTCGTTGGGAAAAATCAGGTCGAACGGGACATCGTCCACGATGTGCAGAAACTGTTCGCGGCCCAGTTGCTGAATCATCTGAAAGCTGCCGGGGTCGAGGCTGAGGGTCGCTCCGGCGGCTTTGGCAACGCGGGCGGCTTCGAGCGCGGCGGCGCGGGGCGGGTCACGAAAGAGGCTCCAGGCGGTCAGGTGCAGGTGCCCGGCCCCCGACAGCACCTCGCGGGGCAGTTCAGCGGGCAGCAGTTCCCAGTCGGCCCCCTGCCCGGTCAGCATGGCCCGCTGGCCCCGGCGGTCTATCAGCGCCAGAATCACGCCCGTCGGGTGCTGCTCGCTGGCGATCACGGCGGCCCGCACCCCTTCGGCTTCCAGTTCGGCAGTTGCCAGTTCGCCAAAGCGGTCACGGCCTATCTTGCCGACGAAGGTGGTGGGGGTGCCCAGCCGGGCCGCCCAGACCGCGAGGTTGGCGGCGCTGCCCCCGCCCGAAAGTTCCAGCCGTCCGGTGGTGTCGCCGCCCGGAAGCAGCAGGGTATCGGGCTTGGCCAGCACGTCCCAGGCGAGGTCGCCCAGAGACACCAGCAAAGCCGAGGAAGAGGCGTCTGTCATGCGTGGGCCACAGGATAGCAAGGGCGGTCGGGGGGCAGGTATCCCCTCATGGCGCTCGCTCCGACGGTTCCGCTCCGGGCATCTCTCGCAGCGCCAGCAGGCTCAGGCCCAGCGCCAGCAGGTCGAGCACCGCGTAGCCGCCATACATCAGCAGGACGCCGGGGTCCTGGCCTTGCCCCAGGCCGCGCATCGGCACCACGTTGATCACGCCAATCGCCAGGGCCAGCGGCGCGGCGAGATTGAGCCACTGGCCCAGACGCAGGCGGCCCAGCGTGCTTTGCGGGTTGGCGGCAAAGCGGGCCAGTGTGCCGTACACGGCATTTTTGGCGAGCGCGTAGGCCAGCGCCAGGGTTTGCAGGGCGGTAAAGGCCACCGGGTTGACCTCGGCCCAGTTCAGGTCGCTGGCGGCGAGCAGCCCCACCAGCCACAGGCTCAGGCGCAGCGCGGTCAGCCAGGGAAAAAAGACCTGGAGGGCGCGGAGGGTGCCGTCGGTGTCGGGCGTGGCTTGCCCCTGCACGTAGCGCCCGAAGACGACCGCCCACCACGCGCCCACCAGCCCCGCCAGCAGTGAGCGCAGCGCCGAAATCACCGTGCCCTCGTTCAGCCCCGGCAGCAGCGTATAGGCCGTGACACCAAACGACGCCAGCACGTAGGCGGCCTGCGCGACGAGGGCGGGGGTGCGCCAGCGGTTCACGGTTGCCCCGTGGCAGGTCGAGAACGTTGGACAGAAAAAATTGGTCTGGACGCCCCCTCACCCCTCGCTGCGCGAGGCCCTCTGCAAGCAGCTCTAACGAGTCTCCCACGAGGGGAGAGGGTCGAAAACGCAAGTGTTTCGTCTGCCGAATGCTCTAAACGCCTGAAAGATGTTGCGGTTAGACCTTTAGACGGTTTGACCTCCAGACGGCGAACTACGCGGGCCTTCACAGCCCCAGCTTGGCGCTCAGGCGTTCGCGCACCACCCCTGGCTCGGCCTTGCCGCCCATCGCCTTCATCACGGGGCCGAACAGCGCGTTCATGGCCTTGGTGTTCCCCGCCCGCACCTTCTCCACGGTGGCGGGGTCGGCCTGCATCGCGGCGTCGATGGCGGCGTCGATGGCGGCGGTGTCGGTGACCACGCTCAGCCCACGCTCCTGCACCAGCGCGGCGGGGTCTTGGCCCCCCATCACGTCGGGCAGCAGGTCTTTGGCGATTTTGCCGCTGATGGTGCCTGCGTCAATCAGCCTCACCAGAGTGGCGAGGTGGGCGGGTTGCAGTCGGCTCTCCCCGATGCTGATTTCCTGCGCGGCCAAAGCCCCAGCCACGTCGGTCAGTAGCCAGTTCGCCAGCTTCTGCGCGTCGGGTTTTTGGGCGTCGGTTTTCTGGGCATCTGGGCCGCCTTGCAGCGCCTCGTCGTAAAAGCGCGACAGCGGCACGCTGAGGCTGAGCGTATGGGCGTCACTCTCGCGCACACCTGCGGCGCGGTAGCGTTCCAGCTTCTGCGCGGGCAGTTCGGGCATTCTGGCCTTCACCTCGGCAATCCACTCGGGCGTGATGTCCAGCGGGGGCAGGTCGGGTTCGGGGAAATAGCGGTAGTCGGCCTCGCCTTCCTTGGTACGCATCAGGAAGGTCTTTTGACCGCCTTCGTCCCAGCCCAGCGTGTCCTGCGTGATTTTGCCGCCGCCGTCCAGCACGCGGGCCTGCCGAGCGGTTTCGTACTCGATGGCGCGGGCCACGCTGCGGAAGGAGTTGAGGTTCTTGACCTCCACCTTCGTGCCCCAGGGCTGGCCCTCCTTGTGAATAGAAATATTCACGTCGCAGCGCATCTTGCCTTCTTCGGGGGTGGCGTCGGACACGCCGAGGGCCTGCGCGATGGCCTGCACGCTTTCCAGAAAGGCGCGGGCCTGCTCGGCGCCCGTGATGTCGGCCTCGGTCACCATTTCCAGCAGACTGGAGCCAGCGCGGTTGAGGTCGAGCAGCGAGTACGGCGCGTAGGTCGGGTGAACCAGCTTGCCCGCGTCGTCTTCGAGGTGCGCCCGCTTGATGCGGATGCGTTCGGGGCCGTCTTTGCCGGGCACGTCCAGGTAGCCGTCCCGCGCAATCGGGCGGTCGTACTGCGAGAGCTGAAAGTTCTTGGGCGCGTCGGGGTAGAAGTAGTTCTTGCGGTGAAACTGGGTAAAGCCCGACACGTCACAGTTCAGACCCAGGCCGAACATCATCGCCAGTTCCACGGCCTCGCGGTTGAGCGTCGGCAGCGTGCCGGGCAGCCCCAGGGTAAAGGGGTCGGTGAACTCGTTCGGCTCCGCGCCGTGGTAGTCCTGCGGGCAGGCGCTGAAAATCTTGGAGCGGGTCTTGAGTTGCAAATGCACTTCGAGGCCGATGACGGCGCGGTACGACATGCCGCCCAGGATAGCGGGGGCGGGGGGAGAGGGGGCGGCAGAACTGTTAGACTTTTAACATGCCGCGCATTCTGGTTGTGGACGACGACGTTGCCATTGTCAAGCTCATCAGTGTCATCCTCAGTCGCGCCGGGCATGAGGTTCGCACCAGCAGCCACCCTGTCGAAGCACTCGACCTGCTCAAGGTGTTCGTGCCCGACCTCATCATCAGCGACGTGGTGATGCCCTACATGACGGGCCTGGAATTTCTGGAGCAGGTGCGCGACCACGACCACCTCTCGGCCATGCCGTTTATCCTCCTTTCCAGCCACGCCGAACGCAGCGACGTGCGCCGGGGCATGAACCTGGGGGCCGACGATTACCTGCCCAAGCCCTTTACCCCCGCCGACCTGACCACCGCTGTGGATGCCAGGTTGCGCCGCGTGGGGCTGACCGCCCAGGCCGAGAGCGGCACGCAGGCCAAGGCGCTGGGCACCGCGCAGGTCATCTGGCAGGGGGGGCAGGTGTCGTGGGTGTCGCGTAAGGCGCTCGAACTGTTTTTCTTCCTGCTCGAACACAAAGAAGTCACCAGTTGGGAAGCCGCCGAAGCCCTGTGGCCCGAAAAGGACGAGTCGCGGGCCAGCAGCCTGTTTCACACCACGCTGCACCGCCTGCGCAAGAGCCTGAACAACGAAGCCGTGGTGTCACAAAACCGCAAGTATGCGCTGGCAGGCACCCTCAACCCCGAATACGACGTGCAGCGCTACGAACTGCTGGCGCAGCAGGCCGAAGCGGGCAGCCTGGGCTACGAGGAACTCAAGGAACTCGTCGGGCAGTACGGCACCTTCCTGCCCGGAGCCGACAGCCCGTGGGTGGACGACGTTCGCGCCCGCCTGGAACAGACCCAGATGAGCCTGCTGGGCCTGGCCGCCCGCGCCTCCACCGAGGCGGGCAAGCCCAAGGAAGCCGCGCAGTTCCACCAGCGGGCGCTGAGCATCGACCCCATGAGCGAGCAGGACTGGCAGGGCCTCGCCAGGGTGCTCGATACCATCGGCGACCCCCGCGCCCGCCTCGCCGCCCAGCGCGAGGCGTGGTGGTCTATCGACGGGGATTGAGAAGGGCGGAGGGGAGAGGGTGAAGAGGAAAAACCCTCTCCCCTTCACCCTCAACACTCAACCCAAAAACGGATTGCTGCGCTTTTCGCGGCCCACCGTCGTCCAGCCGCCGTGACCGGGGTAGACCGAGGTGTCGTCGGGCAGGGTCAGCAGTTCGCGTCCGATGCCCTCCATGAGCTGGTTGTGGTTGCCTCCGGGCAGGTCGGTGCGCCCGATCCCGCCTGCGAAAAGGGTGTCGCCCGCCACCACGAACCCGTCTCCGACGAAGATGACGTGGCCCGGTGCGTGGCCCGGCAATTCGCGGGCGGTCAGGGTCAGGTCGCCTGCCGTGAAGGTTTGCCCCTGCGCGATGGGGTGTTCGGGGTCACGCGGCTGGGTGAACGGCAGGTTCCAGCGCCCGGCAGAGGCTTCGCCCAGGCGGTAGAGCGGCAGGTCGGCGGGGTGCAGGTAGACTGGCACGCCCAGCGCGGCCCGCAGCGGCTCGACGGCCCCGATGTGGTCGAAATGCCCGTGCGTGAGCAGGATGGCCTGCACCTGCACGCCCGTTTCGCGAATCAGGGCCAGCAGCCGCTCGGCGTCGTCGCCGGGGTCGATCAGAAAGCCCTGGTTCTGTGTGCCCGCGACCAGCAGGGCATTTTCCTGAAGGGGGCCGGTGGGCACCGACCACAGCCGAACCGGGCCGTGCGTCCGGGGAAGGGGAAGCGTCATGCCCGGCAGCATAGCTTGCACGCAAATCCTGCACCGCGCCGCCACTGCCGCAGGAACGCCGCGTTGTGCCTGCGGCCCGCCATGCCCCATCATGAACCCATGCAACACACCCGCACCTGGACGGACGTGTACGGCTCTCCCCGCGCCTGCTTCGAGGGCCGGGCCGGAGGACACCGCTGGCTGGTGGCGGCCCCACCTCACCTCGCCTCGGGCGTGCCTGCCGCGCTCGCTGCTGTAGACGGCAAAGGCACGGTCGACCTGCTGGTTCACGAGGGCGTGACCCCGCTGCTGGGCAGCCTGCGAGAAGGCCAGTACCGGGGCGTGCTGGTGGTCGCCGAGCGGGCGCTGGCTTCAGGCCCGGCGGTCACGCTGCCGCAGACCCTGGTCGAGGACATGGGCGGCGCGGCCTACGCCGAGGGCGGCGAATTTCCCGCCTGGACGGGGGCCGGTGCCGCCAGTCAGGACACGGGCGAATGCGTCGCCGCGAGTGCCGCCGCCTCGCTGGACGTGCCGGTGGTCGTGACGGGCGCGGACGGGTTGAGTGTGGCCCTGACCGCCTGGATGGACGCGACCCCTCACGGACGCTGAAGGCCTCACAGAAGCTGAAGGGCGCAGAGCGTCAGAACAACTACAATTCGGGCATGGTCGTTCTTTCCCGCGTCAGCGCTGTCCTCGGCACCATCGCCCTGCTGGTGGGCATCGGCATCTTCGTCTACAGCGAGTTCGAGGTCTGGAAACAGTGGATTGCCGTGTCCGCCCTGCGGAGCCGCGACTTCGCCAACCCCATTCCCCACAGTGTGCTGGGTGCGTCCGTCGCTGTCCTGGGCGGCTTTTTGCTGGGCTTGGGCCTGAGCCGTCGGCGCTAAGCTTCCGCCCTCATGAACCGCTGGTGCCCGTGACCCGTTGGTGGCAGTACCAGGCCGAGCGTTTTCCGCTGCTGCGGCCTGGTGTTTTACCGTTGCTGCTGGCGAGCGGCTGGGTCTGAGCGGGACCGATCTACCTGAGCGCCGCCGCTTTCGCCCTGTCTCCCTGGCGTGGAGTGGCAGGACGACCCCGACCCCGCGCTGGCCGAGGCACTCGCCTGGGCGCGCCTGCAGGACATTCGCGAAGTGGCCGAAATCCCGCTCGACCGGCGGCACAACGCCAAGGTGGACTACGTGCGCCTTCAGAAGATGTACGGAGCAGAGGAGGGCAGGGGCAAAAAGTAGCCCCGGAAGCGCCCTGCTTTTCAGAACTACAGGGGCTTCCGGGGCTATGGGGAAAAAGGGTTCAGCTCTCGTTCTCGTATTCGAGGTAGGTGTAGCCCAGCAGCTCCTCGCCGTAGTCTTCCAGCAGTTCGTGTTCTTGCTCCTGGGTCAGCGTGCCGCGCTTGATGGCTTCGTCGGCCTGATCCTCGATGGCGTCGCGCAGCATCGGCTCTTCGTAGCCCATCGACTCGATCATGCGCCGCGCCTTTTGCCCGCGCACGAACAGGTCGATGTTGTACCTGCCGCCGGGCCGCACGGTGACATGCGCCTCGCTGACCTTGCCGAACAGGTTGTGGGCGCTGCCCAGCACGTCCTGATACGCGCCCATCAGGAACGCGCCCAGGTAGTAGGGCTGGTCGCCGGGTTCGTGCAGCGGCAGGGTGGATTTCACGTCGCGCAGGTCGATGAATTTCTCGACCTTGCCGTCCGAGTCGCAGGTGATGTCCACCAGCGTGGCCTGCCGGGTGGGTTTTTCGCCCAGGCGGTCGAGCGGCACGATGGGAAAGAGCGCCCCGATCGCCCAGTTGTCGGGCAGGCTCTGGAACAGCGAAAAGTTGCAGATGTACTTGTCGGCCAGCACCTTTTGCAGGTCTTCGAGTTCGTCGGGCACGTACTTTTCATGCTGAATCAGCTTGGCGATCTTGCGGAGGATGGCGTTGAACAGCGCCTCACCCTTGGCGCGGTCTTGCAGCGTCACGTAGCCGAGGTCGAAGAGGTTGTGCAGCGTCTGCTTGTCGCCCACCGCGTCGTTGTACGACTCGCGGTAGTTGCGCATGGAGATGTTTTCCAGAATCTCGTACATGTCGCGCACGATCTGGTGGCTGTCCTCGCCGGGCACCGTCAGTTCCTGGTCTTCGAGGTTGCGGGTCGGCCCGGTCACGTCCACCACCGGCAGAATCATGACGGCGTGGTGGGCGGTCAGCGCCCGGCCCGACTCGGAGACGATGATGGGTTCGGGCACTTCACGCGACTTGCAGACTTCCTGCACGGTGTACACGATGTCGGCGGCGTACTCCTTGACCGTGTAGTTCATGGAAGCGTAGAAGGTCGTTTTCGACCCGTCGTAGTCCACGCCCAGGCCGCCGCCCACGTTGAGGTACTTGAGGTCGGCACCCGCCGCGATCAGGCCCGCGTAGGTCTGCGCCGCCTCGCGCACGGCCACCTTCACGCGGCGAATGTCGGTGATCTGCGATCCGATGTGGGTGTGCAGCATCACCAGGCTGTCGAGCATGTTCTCTTCTTTCAGGCGCTCGACCACACGCAGCAGTTCGTAGGCGTTGAGGCCGAACTTGGCCTGGTCGCCGCCCGACTCTTCCCACTGGCCCGAGCCACGGGCGTGCAGCTTGAAGCGCACCCCGACGGCGGGCCTCACGCCCAGCGCCTTGGCCTGCTTGAGGATGCGGTCGAGTTCGGTGAACTTCTCGATGGTGATGACCACGTTCTTGCCGAGCGTGCGGCCCCACAGGGCGAGCTTGATAAAGCCGTCGTCTTTGAAGCCGTTGCAGCACAGCAGCGCGTCGGGGTGCATCTTCTGGGCGAGGCACAGCGCGAGTTCGGCCTTCGACCCGGCTTCCAGGCCGTGGGCGTAGTCGTAGCCCGCCGCCGCTACCGTTTCGACTACGGCGCGGCGCTGGTTGACCTTGATGGGAAACACGCCCTGGTAGTGCCCGGAGTAGTTGTACTCGTTGATGGCGGCCTGAAACGCTTCGTTCAGGTGCTTGACCCGCCCCGCCAGAATCTGCGGAAACCGCAGGATGACGGGCAGGCTCTCGCCCCGGTCCACGATTTCGTCCACGATGGCGCGCAGCGAGGCGTGCAGCCCCGGCGCGGGGGTGGCCTCGACCATGCCTTTGTCGGACACCCTGAACCAGCCGCCCGACCAGTTGGGAATCTGGTACAACTCGGCGGCGTCGGCGGTGGTGAAGTTGGTGCTAAGGGGATTGGCAGTCGTCATAGCGCTCCTCCTGAGGGTAGGTAGGCTCGCCGTGCGCGGGGTTCGGAGTGCGGACACTCAACGGACGCCGTGCGAAACCGCCGAGCATGATAGGACACAGGACACACGAAAATGTCAGAGTTTCTTAGCGGGTGGCCCGAATGAACCGTTCGCGTCCAACCAGATCGGCATGAACCTCGGCTACCCAGCCCGCCCCGTTCAGTTCGGCAGCGAAGGTCGGGGCGTTGCGCGGGTCGAGTTCGAGCCACAGCAGGCCGCCAGGACTGAGCCGCGCCGCCGCTTCCGCTGCCAAAGGGCGGGCGAGTTCCAGGCCATCGGCCCCGGCATACAGCGCCAGCGTGGGGTCGCAGCGCACTTCAGGGTCGGCCTGTTCACGGTCAGCGTCGGGCAGGTACGGCGGATTGGACACGATGAGGTCGAACGGCCCGTCCAGCCCGGCGAGCAGGTCGGCCTGCACGAAGGTCACGCTCAGGCCGTTGAGGGCGGCATTCTCACGCGCCAGGGCCAGCGCGTCGGCGCTGAGGTCGCTTGCGGTCACGTTCGCCTGGGGAAAAGCGGCTTTGAGGGCCAGCGCCAGTGCTCCTGTCCCGGTGCCCACGTCCAGTAGGCCCGCAGCAGACAGGCCCGGAGCAGACAGACACCGCCGCCGCACGTCCCCCATGACCAGATGCAGCAGCCACTCGGTTTCCGGGCGCGGAATCAGGGCGCGGGCATCGGTCTTGAGACGCACCCCGCCCCAGTCCACCTCACCCAGCAGGTGTTGCAGGGGTGTACGGGCCGCCCGCCGCTCAATCAGCGTCCAGGCGCTGGCCCCGGCTTCGGGCGCGATCTGCTCATGGCCGCGCAGCAAAAAAGCGGTGCGGCTCAGGTTCAGGGCATGTTCGAGCAGCAGCCGGGCGTCCACTTCCGGAGAGGCGACACCCGCCCGCCGAAGCTGTTCGGTGGCCTGGGAGAGCAGGTCTTGGAGGGTCATAGGCATCCGTGAGGGGTGGGGAGTCGGGGTCGGCACTTCGGCCCGGCCTCCAGACTCCCCGCCCCTCCCGTCTCCTCAGCCGTGCCGGGGCCGGATAATCAGCCGCCGCGCCGCGCCCTCGCCCACCGATTCGCTCATCACGTCGGGGTTTTCCTTGAGGGCGATGTGGATGACGCGGCGCTCGGCGGCGGGCATGGGCTGAAGTTCGTGGGCTTCGCCGCTCTTGGCGACCTGAATGGCGAGGCGCTCGGCCAGTTTGGTCAGCGTGTCGGCCTGCCGCTTGCGGAAGCCGCCGACGTCCACCCGCACCCGCAGGTCGCCGCGCCCGGCACGCTTGGTCAGCACCGCGTAGGCGATGACCTCGATGGCCCCCAGCGTGCGCCCGTCGCGCCCGGCCAGCCGCGCCGCGTTTTCCCCGCTGATGTCGGCTTCCAGCGCGTCCTCGGTTTCGCGCACCTGCACCTGCAAACCGGGGTCTATCCGGGCCACCAGTTCGTGCAAGAAGCGTTCCAGCACGGCACGCGGGTCTTCCTCGGTGCCTCCCGGCGGCAGGGTCGCGGCGGCTTCCGGCGCAGGCGGCGGCAAGTTGCTTTCGTCGGCGTCGCTGATGCCCAGTCCCGCGAGGTAGTCGTCCAGGTTGGTGCGGTTGTCCATGCGCGTCAGTCTAGCGTCATGGGTGCAGCGTCTTCCGGCGGGGGAGAAGCCACCCTCTATCCTTCCCCCGTCAGCCCCACTTCTTCCAGCACCACGACCGCCGAGGCATGTTCCTTGGTGTGCGTCAGCGACAGGTGCGCCCGCCAGCCGCGCCGCGTCATCTCATCGCGGATGTCGGGAGAGAAGCCCAGCACGGGCGGGCCGTAGGGAAAGGGGCCGCCTGGCGTGCGCTCGCGCTCCACCCACACGTCGCGCCAGCCGTGGGGCCGGGGCCAGACCTTCTGAAAGGCTTCCTTGGCGGCAAAGCGGGCGGCGAGGCTGGGCACGGGGTCGCTCAGGCGGGCGGCGTAGGCCAGTTCACCGGGCGCAAAGAGCCGTTCGGCCCGCTGGCCCTCGCGTTCCAGCATCCGGCGAATCCGGGCAATCTCGATCAGGTCGTGACCGACGGCGACAATCATGGCAGCAGCGCCTCGGCCTCGATTTCGACCAGATGTTCGGGGTCGATCAGGGCAGCGACCTGCACCATCGTCGCGGCGGGCCGGATAGCCCCGAAAACCTCGCCGTGCGCCCGCCCGATGTCCTGCCAGCGCGAGATGTCGGTGACGTACAGCCGGGTCCGCACCACGTCCGACAGGCTCGCCCCCGCCTGGGCCAGCGCCCCGGCGATCAGGTCGAGGGCCACCCTGGTCTGCTCGTAGGCGTCCCCGACCCCCACGACCTGCCCGTTCACGGTGGCGGTGGTTCCGGCCACATGGACCACCTGCCCGACCCGCACCGCCCGCGAATAGCCCACGAGGTCTTCCCAGGGCGACTGGCTGCCGATGTTCTGCCGCATGGGGTCAGTCTAGCGGCGCGGCCCTTCTGCCGGGCCACTACACTGTCCCCATGTCCGCTCCCCTCTTTCCTGATCTGCGCCTTCAGTCGGTGGCGGCGCTGATTCGGGAGGGCGAGGCGCAGTGGCGCTCACTCGGGGTCACGCGGGTCCGGGTGTTCGGCAGCGTGGCGCGGGGCGAGGCGGGGGCCAACGCCGACATTGACCTGCTGGTGGACTTTGCCCCCGGTGAGGAGCCGGGCCTGCTGCACCTGATGCGCGTCAAGGA
>NZ_JAUNHK010000033.1:0-6239 GCF_030523985.1 Deinococcus sp. | reverse complement strand
TGGACTTTGCCCCCGGTGAGGAGCCGGGCCTGCTGCACCTGATGCGCGTCAAGGAAGTTCTGGAAGACCTGCTGGAACGCCGCGCCGACGTGGTGCTCGAAGCCAGCCTGCGCCCGCCCCTGCGCGGTGAGATTCTGGCCGACGCGGTGGACGTGATGGCGGTGCCGCCCGTGCCCGCGCCCAGTCACCGGGTCAAGCGCTGGCGCTGGCGGCTGTTCGAGTTGCTGGACACGCTCGACCGCCTGTTCGCCCTGACCGCGCCGCTGAGTCTCGACACCTTCCGAATGCGCGAGGAAGTGCAGGACGCCGTGCTGCTGGGCCTGCTGCGGCTGGGCGAAACGACCAAGTACATCCCCCAGAGCGTGCAAGACCGCCACCCCGAAGTGCCCTGGGCCTACCTGCGCGACATTCGCAACTTGGTGGCGCACGACTATTTCGGCCTCGCGCCCGAACTGGTCTGGCGCACCGTGCGTGAGGAACTGCCCGCCCTGCGCCCCCGGCTGCAAGCCCTGGCCGACAGTGCCGAGCCTGACCGCATGGAGGGGCCTGCGCCTTCCTCTCTTTCCTAGCCCCCTCGCCTAGAATACGCGGCGTGACCCACCTTCCTGATTCTCGCCCGTCCCCGACTGCGGCCAGGGTGGCGCTGATAGCCAGCGGCGTGGCGCTCGCGGCGCTGCTGCTGACCCCGCTCGCCGCCCTGGGGCGTACGTTCGATGGCGCTCCGGTGCTGCTGCACCTGTTCGGCAGCCTGCACAACTTCAGCGCCAACACCGACGTTCGCCTGCCGCCTTCTGCCCCCACGCAGATGCTGGGGTTGACTTCCTTCGCCTTGACCCTCGCCACCCTGTTCGGAGCCTGGAAACGGCAGAACTGGTTCTGGATCACAGGGCTGCTGGCGGCGCTGACCTCGGTGGCGGCGGTGGTGCTGCTGGGGCAGGCGTTGGGGGCCGAAGTCGCTCGCGTCGCTGCCGACGACACCCTGCGCCGCCCGGTCAAGGTGCGCCTGCGGAGCTTCTACGAGGGGGGCGGCATGAACCTGGGCCTCCTTGCCTCGGTGCTGGGCGGACTGGTGGCGGCAAGCGCGGGCCTGAGTGCGCGGCCTGCGTGGTGGGAACGGTTCAACCGCATGCGCGGCCTGCTGGTGCCCGTTGCCGCCATTGCGCTGGCGATTGCGGTGGGCGCGGTGGTGGTGCTGCTGGTGCAGCCGCCCATCAACCAGACGGGAGCGCCGCTGGGGCTGTGGGGCAGTTGGCTGGCCCGCACCGACCTGGTGTATTTCGTCTATTCCACGCTGTTTGCCCCCGTGACCAGCCTCAACCCCTTCCTGGACAGCCTCAAGCTGGCGACGCCGCTTATCTTTACGGGCCTCTCGGTGGCCTTCGCCTTCCGCACGGGCCTCTTCAACATCGGCGCCCCCGGTCAACTGACGATGGGCGCGATTGCCGCCATGCTGGTGGGCGTCTACGCTCCGGCGAGCCTGGGCTGGCTGCTGATGCCGCTTTCGGTCATCGCTGCGGGCGCGGGCGGGGCGCTGTGGGGAGCCATTCCGGGCGTGCTCAAGGCCCGCTTCGGCTCCAGCGAAGTCATCAACACCATCATGCTCAACTACATCGCCGCCGGGATTTTCGTCTTTCTTATCGGCTCGAACGAGTTTCCCTTCCTGGGCAAGACCTACAGCCTGCCCTTCAAGGCCGAAGGGTACGAAGCCCAGAGTGCCGAACTGCACGAGGCGGCGCGGCTGCCCACCCTGCTCGACCTGCTGAACGTCGGCAAGGAAGGGGCCACCGTCCTCAGCCTGGGCTGGCTGTTCGCGCTGGTGGCGTATCTGGTCGCCCGGCCTCTGCTGCGGCGTACCCGGCAGGGCGGTTGGCTGGCGCTCGGCGCGGCGTTGCTGGTCGGGCTGCTGACCTGGCGCATCGGCGTGCCCATCGACATCGCGGGCAGCCAACTCAACGCTTCGTTCCTGCTGGCGCTGGTGTGCGTGGCCCTCTTCGGCACGCTGATGTGGCGCACGGCGACGGGGTACGCGCTGCGGGCAGTGGGCCTTTCGCCCAAGGCAGCGGAATACGGCGGCATCAGCGTGGCGCGTGGCACCATCCTCGCCATGACCATCGCGGGCATGTTCGCGGGACTGGCAGCGACCCACTACGTGCAGGGCGGGGCGCTCGACGACTACCGCCTCAAGCAGAACATGCCGGTCAACGTCGGCTTCGACGGCATCGCCGTGGCGCTGATGGGCCAGAGCACTCCGGCGGGCGTGGTCGCCTCCAGCCTGCTGTTCGGCACCATCGATACGGGCGGCATCGACGCCGACCTGCGCCTGGACGCCATCAACAAGGACATCGTGACGGTGCTCAAGGCGCTCATCGTGCTGTTCATCGCCGCTGGTGGCTTCCTGAGTCGCCGCGTGACCGACCCGCCGCCGCTCAACCTCGCCGGGCCGGGTGAGCCGAACGCTGCGCCCAAACTGCCCAACGTGGGCCAGAGCAGCCGGGGTCAACCGGGAAGCGGGCAGGGTACTGACGGCATCGACAAAGGCCCCCACACCCAGGATTCGCGTCCGTCCAGCGGACAGCAGGGGAGCAACTGATGGATATTCTCGGACAAATTCTGAGCGTGACCTTTCTGGTGACGTTCATCCGCTCGGTGGTGCCGCTGCTGCTCACGGGCCTCGGCGGGCTGTTCAGCGAACGCAGCGGCGTGGTCAACATCGCCCTGGACGGCCTGATTATCTTCGGGGCATTGGCGGGCGCAGTCGTGACCCTGAGCACCGAAAACCAACTCGGCAACCTCGCCCCCTGGCTGGGCTGGCTGGCGGGTGCGCTGGTGGGCGGCCTGATTGCCTGGATTCATGCCGTCCTGAGCATCAAATACCGCGCCGACCAAGTGATCTCGGGCACGGCGATCAACCTGCTGGCCCTGGGTGTGCCGCCCGTCATCCTGCAAGTGCTGTACAACACCAGCAACGAGTCGCCCAAGGTGCAGCATCCGCTGCCGCTGTGGGGCATCGGGGACTTCAAGTTCTCGCCGCCCGTGTACTTCGCGTTTCTGGTCGTGGCTTTGGTGTGGTACGTGATGTACCGCACCCCCTACGGCCTGCGCCTGCGCGCTACGGGCGAGCAACCCGGCGCCGCCGCCAGCATGGGCGTCAACGTGCAGCGGATGCGCTATTCGGCGGTCATCCTGTCGGGCATTCTGGCGGGGTCGGCGGGCGTGTTTCTCAGCATCGGCAACCTCAGCGCCTACACCCGCAACATGAGTGCGGGCCTGGGCTTTATCGCGCTGGCGGCGCTGATTTTCGGGCAGTGGAAGCCGCTGGGTGTGCTGGGCGCGACGGTGCTGTTCGGCTTCTTGCAGGCGGTCAGTATCGCGCTGGGCGGCAAGAACCTGCTGCCCGACCCCCTGATCGGGGCGCTGCCCTACCTGATTACCATTCTGGCGCTGGTCTTTACGGGCCGCAGCGCCGCGCCCAAGGCTCTGGGACGGCCTTACGAGGGCTAGCAGTCGAACATCGAAGAAGCCGAGCAGGCTCTCCGCCGAGGTCAGGGAAATGTCCCCTGGCCTTTTGGTTTTACGGTTGGCGCGTTCGCACTACAGTAGGCGCATTGTGATGCCCACTCCCCCCCCGCCCGGTTCGCTCTCGCCTGCTCCCCAGCCTGGACAGCAGCCCAACGCCTTTCAGTACGCCTGGCGCAGTCCCTGGATAAGGCTGGCGGTGTTCCTGCTGGGCTTTTACCTGCTCTACCGCTTTTCGCAACTCACGCTGAGCATCATCGTCATCTTTACGGTCGCTTTCCTGATCGCCTACCTCGCCAACCCGCTGCTCAACTGGCTCGAACGGGGCCGGGTCAAGCGGGGGCTGGGCGTCTTTTTCGTGCTGCTGCTGTTTATCGGGATCCTGACCCTGGCGGGGGCGCTGTTCGTGACCGTCGCCGGGCAGTTTGTCCAACTGTTCCAGAGGCTGCCCGCCCAGATCGACAACCTCAACACCCTGCTGACCGGGGTGGTCAACTGGTTGACCGAGCGTGGCGTGCCCGGCCTCACCGATGCCCAGACCCGCATCAACGAGGCGGCGCGCGAGTGGGTGTCCAACCTCGGCGACAACATCATTCCCATGCTCCAGAACGCCCTCAACTCGACGGGCACCCTCTTCAACCGCCTGGTGTCCATCGGGGGCGTGGTGGGTCAAGTGGTGCTGATGCTGCTGCTCAGCGTGTACCTCATGCTCGACTACAACCGCCTCAACGCCTCGCTGCTGCGGGCTTTCCCCCGCCCCTGGCAGCCCAAAGTCCTCGAGATCAGCGACCTCGTGGGGATAGCGGTGGGCGGCTATGTACGCGGCCAACTCCTCATTGCAACCTTCATCGGCGTGGTGGTCTGGCTGGGCCTGACCCTTATCGGCGTTCCGAGCGCCGCAGCCATCGGCTTTCTGGCGGGAGCTTTCAACATCGTGCCCTACCTGGGGCCGATCGTCGGGGCCACGCCTGCACTGTTGCTGGCGCTGACGCTGCCCAACGCGCCGCTCAAGATGCTGCTGGTGGTGGTGGTCTTCGTGGTCGCCAACCAGATCGAGGGCAACTTCCTGAGTCCTTACATCCTCAGCCGAACCACCGACCTCCACCCGGTCACGGTGCTGCTCGCCATTCTGATTGGCGTGGCGCTGATGGGCTTTGCCGGGGCGCTGCTCGCCGTGCCTGCCGTGGCGCTCGGCAAACTGCTGCTGGAAAAGTACTACTACCCCAGCCGCGTCTACACCGAAGGGCCATAGCGCTTCCAAGAATCCGAACGCCGCCGACTCTTTGCAAAAGGGTCGGCGGCATCTTCGTCTGGCAAGCAACCAAAAAAGAAGCGGGAGAGCCTAAACTCTCCCACTTGCTGGCGGTCCGGACGGGATTTGAACCCGCGACCTTCTGCGTGACAGGCAGATATGCTAACCGCTACACTACCGGACCAGCGGAAAAGAGAGTAAAGGCCACCCGGTCAGAAGTCAAGTGCGGGCCCCGCCGGGTGCCCGACACGATCAGCTCAACTTTTGTGGGTCTTGCCCCGGCAAAGCCACTTCTGATAGACTGACCTTTAGTGTCTTGTGCTTGGTAGAGCCGAGATGACCGGGTGGCTTCCCCGGACGCGGACGTTTCTTCTCCCCGGTAGAGCGGGCCGCCGTCAACCAGCCAAATCCCAACCCCCTTTACGGAGTACAAGGTGAAAACCTACATCCCCAAAAACGACGAGCAGAACTGGGTCGTGGTGGACGCCTCGGGCGTGCCCCTCGGCCGCCTCGCCACCCTGATTGCCAGCCGCATCCGTGGCAAGCACCGCCCCGACTTCACCCCCAACATGATTCAGGGTGACTTCGTGGTCGTCATCAACGCCGAGCAAGTCGCCCTGACCGGCAACAAGCTCGACGGCAAGGTGTACACCCGCTACACCGGCTACCAGGGCGGCCTGAAGACCGAAACCGCCCGCGAAGCGCTCAAGAAGCACCCCGAGCGCGTCATCGAGCACGCCGTGTTCGGCATGCTGCCCAAGGGCCGCCAGGGCCGTGCCATGCACAGCCGCCTGAAGGTCTACGCCGGCGAAGCCCACCCCCACAGCGCCCAGAAGCCCCAGACGCTCGAGGTCAAATAATCATGGCGATTCAGCAACCTGAACAGTACTACGGCACCGGCCGCCGCAAGGCCGCTGTCGCCCGCGTGTTCCTGCGCCCTGGCGAAGGCAAGATTCTGGTCAACGGCAAAGAGTTCCAGACCTACTTCCGTGGTCTGCTGCGTGCCGTTCACGCCCTGCAAGGCTTCAAGGAAACCGGCACCGCTGGCCGCTTTGACGCCATCATCACCGTGACGGGCGGTGGCCCCACCGGTCAGGCCGACGCCATCAAGCTCGGCATTGCCCGCGCCCTGCTCAAGGTCAACCCCGACTTCCGCGCCCAGATGAAACCCAAGGGCCTGCTGACCCGTGACCCCCGCGAAGTCGAGCGCAAGAAGTACGGCCTCAAGAAGGCCCGCCGCGCTCCCCAGTTCTCCAAGCGCTGAGTTTTACCGCTTGTTTTGCCCCTTCCCGTCTGGGAGGGGGTTTTTCGTTGCCCTTCGGCTGGGCAGGGGGCAGCCGCTACACTGTGAGGCGTGCGGCGTCTTGTGCTTCTGTGCTTTCTGTTGATGTCGGCGTCGGCGCAGAGTCCGGCGGCCTCGCAAACGGTCACCCTACAGCGTGAGCCTGCCCCGGTGGGCCGCGTGGCGCAG
>NZ_JAUNHK010000162.1 GCF_030523985.1 Deinococcus sp. | reverse complement strand
TAAGGCCCGACCAGCCAGGAACCCCGGTTACTCGTCGCTGATGTCTTCGGATTCCAGAATGGCGCGGTAGTCCTCAAGGCTTTCGCCTTCACCGAGGTCTTTGGCAATCTTTTCGATGGCGAGGCGCACGACTTCGCTCTTGCTAATCAGCCGTTCGGGACTGGACAGTTCGTAGGCGGTGCGCGTCAGCAGGGCGTCTTGCTCCTCGCTGATAACCACCTGCAAGCGTTTGCGTTCCTTTTTGGGCATCGCACTCCTCGGCCGCTGGAGAAGGGCGGCATCGGGCGTCAGCTTAACACGGCCTTTACTCATGGGCAACACGAGGGGCGAGATGTGCAACCTCACCGAATTTTTCAGCATTTCGGACTCATCATGTGTACGTTGTGTCTTTGACGCACGAATTGACCGGGCCTCTCCTCTGAAGACGCATCGCTGAAGGGGCAACTTCGTATACTGGGCCACGATGAAGTCCATCGGCCCTTATGTGGTGTTGCGTGAAGCGAGTGCGGGCCAATCGGCCCCAGGTGAAGCCGGAACGGGCGACTGGGCCACCCCGCGCCGCCGCCCCTCACGCACCCTGAGGGCTGCCGACCGCCTGACCGGGCTGCCCGTGCTGCTCCATCCGCTTGACGCCATCGCTCCCGTTCCGTCGCTGCCCGAGCATCCCCGGTTGCTGCCCTTTACCGACATGGCGGTCGAGATGGCCCGCGCTTACCTCGTCACCGAGTTGCCCCCGCAGACCGTACCCGCCCAAGACCCCCTGCAAGCCGCCCGCGCCGCCCTGGAAGTCCTGGATTTCCTGCACGGTCAGGGTCTGACGCACGGTTCGCTGGACGCCGCGCAGTTCTGGACCGTGGACGGCAAGGTGCGGGTCAGCGGCGCAGGGCTGCCCCGGCCCGGCCTTCGTCCCACACCCGCCGACGACCTGCGCGACCTCGCCAACGCCCTGGAAGACCTCGGCGGCCTGCCCTCCTTGCTGGCGGTGCTGCGGACAGCAGGCGAGGGCCTGAAGGCGGGCGAACTGCTGGAACTGCTGAACGTGGGGCTGACGCAGGAACAGCTTGCCGAAGCCCTCGAACACATGCCGATGCTCTCGGCGACAGGAACCTCGGCGGCAACCGACGATATGGTGGTGCCCGTCCCGTTCGACGGCGACGAGGAAATTGTGCTGGGCGGCGCTCTGGCCGACGAAATCCTGGGCCTGAAACCCGCGTCCGAAGCCGGCGCACAGACACCCGATGCCGACGAAGCCACCGAACCCGACACGGACGTTCAAGCGCCAGAGTCGCAAGAGGGGGCAAGTCATGGGCCAGTCAACGACGAAGCGCCTGCCCCAGCCCCCGTCACCTTTCCTCTGCGGCCCGCGTCCTCTGCCTCCGTGTTGGTGGCCGACAGAGAGGCCGGAGCCCTTGCCGAACTCGGGGAATTCCAGCGCCTCGCTCCGCGTGACAGCAGCGCCGCTTCCCACAGTCCGGCTGCCGAGCCGCCGCCTACGGCCAGCGTCCCTGTGGCCCTGCCGGGCGAGCGGCCCCGCGTGATTCGCCGCGCCGCGAGGCAGGCCAGCGAGCGCCTCAAGGCCGACAACCGCCGCCGCCTCGACATCAGCGCCCTGCGTCGCCAGCGCACTGCCGCCACCATCGAGCAATTGCAGGGCGAGGGCCACACCGACCCCGCCACCCTCGACACCTTGGCCCCCGCCGAGGTGCCGGGTGCCCCTTCCCTCACTGCCCCCTCGCCGCAGGAGCGCCGCCGCCTGGAGCAGCAGGCCTGGGAAGAACAGGTGGCCCTCGACGCGCAACTTGCCGCTGCCCGCCGCGCCCGCGAGGAGCAGCGCCGCGCCGAGAGCATTTTTTCGCCAGCCCAGGGGCTCAGCGTCGCTCCCAGCGACATCGCCGAGGTGCAGCGTCTGTCGCCCAGCAAACCCGTGAATGCTCCCCGCGCCCAGAAACGCCGCCTCGCGCCCATCCGCATGAGCTGGGGCAGAGACGGCGAGCGGCGGGTGGTGCGCCCCCTCGGCCCGCGTGAAGAGCTGCTGCGCTGGCTGCTGCCCACGCTGGGCGTGCTGGTGGTGGCCTTTGCCGTTGCCGCCGTGCCCCGCGCCCTGCGCCCCGCCCCGGCCCCCTGCTGCGAGGTGCAGTTTCGCCTGACCGGAGCCGACAACCAGCGGGCCAGACTCACGCTGCTTCAGGCTCCCAAAACCACAGGCTGGCAACTGGGCCGCAAACTGGGCGAAGTGCCCGGCACCGTGCAACTGCCCGCCCCCGGCACCTACCGCATCAAGGTGAATGCTGACGGGTACGCCCCGGCCCGTGTCAACGTGACCGTACCCACCCGCGACCCGGTAACGGTCAACCTGGGCGAATAGGCCGAACGCCCAGTGTGGATGGACAGCCCAGGTGAGGCGTCGGCAAAACCGGGGCCGCGCCGTGCCACAATTGCAGCCGTGAGCATCGTCATTCTGGATTTCGGCAGTCAATTCACCCGCCTGATTGCGAGGCGTTTCCGCGAGTTGGGCGCGTACTCGGTCATCTTGCCCGGCGGCTCCAGCCTGGAGCGCGTGCAGCAGGAAAACCCGCAGGGCATCGTGCTGTCGGGTGGCCCCAGCAGCGTGTACGACGAAAATGCGCCTAAGCCCGGTGCTGGGGTGCTTGACCTGAACATTCCCATTCTGGGCGTGTGCTACGGGATGCAGTACCTCGCACACGAGGCGGGCGGCGACGTGAAGCGGGCAGGCAAGCGCGAGTACGGCAAGGCCGACCTGACCGAGTACGGCGGCAAGCTATTCGAGGGCATCGAAGGCGAATTCGTGGCCTGGATGAGCCACTCCGACTCGGTGACCCAACTGCCGCAGGGCTACGCCGTGGTCGCCAAAACCGAGGACACGCCCGTCACCGCCATCGAAAACAACGAAACGCGGCGCTACGGCGTGCAGTTTCACCCCGAAGTCGTCCACACGCCCAAGGGCGGGCAACTGCTGGGCAACTTTCTGGACATCTGCGGCGTGAAGCGCGACTGGAACGCCGAACACATCGTGGACGAACTGGTGCAGGGCGTCAAAGACCAGGTCGGGGACGGCAAGGTGCTGCTGGGCATTTCGGGCGGGGTGGACTCCTCCACGCTGGCGCTGCTGCTGGCCCGCGCCGTGGGCGACAACCTGACCGCGCTGTTTGTAGACCACGGCCTGCTGCGCCTCAACGAACGCCACGAGGTAGAACAGGCCCTCAAATCAGCGGGCGTGAACGTGGTGACGGTGGACGCCCGCGAGCAATTTCTGGGCGCTCTGGCGGGCGTCAGCGACCCCGAGCAGAAGCGCAAAATCATCGGACGCGAGTTTATCCGGGCCTTCGAGCGCGAAACCGAGAAGCTGGGCCACTTCGACTTTTTGGCGCAGGGCACGCTCTACCCCGACGTGATCGAGTCGGCGGGCGGTGAGGGCGCCGCCAACATCAAGAGCCACCACAACGTCGGCGGGCTGCCCGAAGACCTCAAGTTCAAGCTGGTCGAACCCTTCCGCACGCTGTTCAAGGACGAGGTGCGCGAAATCGCCAAGCTGCTGGGCCTGCCCGACCACATCCGTATGCGCCACCCCTTCCCCGGCCCCGGCCTCGCCATTCGCTGCCTGGGCGAAGTGAACGAAACCAAGCTCGACATCCTGCGCCGCGTGGACGACATTTTCATCAGTGGGCTGCGCGAGTTCGGGCTGTACGAAGGCTGCTCACAGGCCCTCGCCGTGCTGACCCCCATTCAATCGGTCGGCGTCATGGGTGACGAGCGCACCTACTCCTACACGGCGGCGCTGCGGGCCGTCACCACCGACGACTTCATGACGGCGGAGTGGGCGCGGCTGCCCTACGAATTCCTGGCGACCATGAGCAACCGCATCGTCAATCAGGTGCATGAAATCAACCGCGTGGTCTACGACATCACGGGCAAGCCACCCGCCACCATCGAGTGGGAATGAATCGTTGACGC
>NZ_JAUNHK010000161.1 GCF_030523985.1 Deinococcus sp. | reverse complement strand
GGCGGCAGCCTCGTGGTGGCTGGCAACGACATCGGCGGCGACCTGTCGTGCAGTGGCAACACGGGGGGCGTCAAGGCCTCTGGCAACCGCGTGACCGGAAGCCGCCTGGGGCAGTGCCGATAAACATCCTGTAGAACTTTTTGTCACCAACGGTCAAGTGAGAGCCGCCGCAGCCCTCGCTTGACCGTTCTCCTTTGCTGCCGTCCCTCACCTGTCGTCCGGCGTCCATTCGATGACCCGGTACCCGTAGGCGTTCACGACCCGCGTGCCACTTTGGGAGTCGGTGTATTCGGTTTTCTTGCCCTCGTACTCGTGAATGTGGCCGTGAACCAGCAGCCGGGGCCTTTGCCGCCGCATAAAGCGCGAGAGTTCGCCGCAGCCCCGGTGGGCGTGGTCGCTGCCCGCGTGGGGGCCAAGGGGCGGCGCGTGGGTCAGCAGAATGTCCAGCGGGCGCGGAGGCAAACGCAACTGCCAGTCAAGACGGGCCAGTCCCCAGCGGGCTTCGGCGGCGGTGTACTGGCCTTCGCCCTCGCGGTAGCGCGGCACGCCGCCCCAGCCTGCCAGCGTCAGGCCCGCCACCCGCAGCACCCGTCCATGCGCGTTTTGTACGCCACGCGGGGACAAGCGTTCGCCGTCCTCATCCCGCACATACTCGTCAGCGTGGTTGCCCGGCACATAGACCAGCGGCGCGGGCAGCATCGTCGCCACAAATTCGAGGTAATAGCCCGGCAGGTCGCCCGCCGCCAGCACCAGGTCGATGTGGCCCAGCCCACGAGGAAAGCCCTCACGGTAGACGTAGGGGTGAACATGGTCTGCCAGCAGCAGCAGGCGGCGGGGACGGGACAAGGCGCCTGAGTTTAGCGTGGCAGGGCCCAATTGACATTTTTCTGCTGCCCCACTTCGTAAGGTGAGGTCATGCCAATCCTCGAAACGCCCCGCCTCGTCCTGCTGCCCCTTTCGCGCACGCTGCTTCAGCGCCGCAGCGAAGAAGAAACCTTTACCCTCCCCTGTCCCTGGCCCGGCGAACGGGTGCAGGACGTTCACTTTCCCGCTGAGTGGCCCGGCGACCCGCTGCCGCTGTTTCCGCTGTGGCAAGCGGCCTTGCCGGGCGAGGTCAAAGAAGGCAGTTTTGTCGCCGTGACGCGGGACACCCACACCGCCGCCGGACTGCTCGGCACCAAGGGCACGGTGAGCGTGGGCGGCGAAATCGAAATCGGCTACGGCTTCGGGCCAGGGCACCGGGGGCAGGGCTACGCCACCGAAGCGGTGCAGGCGCTCACCCTGCATCTGCTGGGGCAACCGCGCATTCGGGCCGTGACCGCGCAGACCGCGCTGGGCAACCGCGCCAGCGAACGGGTGCTGCAAAAGGTCGGCTTTGCCCGCATAGACCGCCGCTGGGACGACGAAGAAGGAGCGCTGACGCTCTGGGCGGTGGAGCATTGAGGCCTCGCCCAGCATGAATATGCAGTGGCCTCAGACCTGAACCGTCCTTTTCAGGCGTGCCACACATAAAATTGCAGCCGTGTGGCATAGGGCCAGTTGGCCCCTAAGCTGGGAAGACATGGATATTTCTATTCTGGGCATTCCGATGGATTTGGGCGCGGGGCGGCGCGGCGTGGACATGGGGCCGTCGGCCCTGCGAAACGCACAACTGGCCTCGACCCTGCGCGAACTCGGGCACACCGTCACCGACTTGGGCGACATTGACGTGGCGATTCCCGAAACGCTCGACAAGCACGAAACGGGCGGTCTGGTGTTCCTGCATCCCATTATGGAAGCCTGTCGCAGCGCCGCCGAGCGCATCATCGCCCTGCCGGAAGGCACCTTTCCGCTGACCATCGGCGGCGACCACTCCATGGGCATGGGCACGGTCATCGGCAACGCCCTGCGGGGCGGCCCCAAGCGCACCGGGCTTATCTGGGTGGATGCCCACACCGACTACAACACGCCGCAGAGCAGCCCCAGCGGTAACATTCACGGAATGCCCGTCGCCCACCTGACCGGGCTGGGCGACGAGCGCCTGACCACGCTGGACGGCCTGACGAACGGCTGGACGCTGCGCCCCGAGGACGTGGTGATGATCGGCATTCGCAGCGTGGACACGCACGAGCGCGAGCTGATGCGCGAAGCCGGGATCAAGGCGTACACCATGAAGGACGTGGACCAACTGGGCATGACCCGCATCTACGAGGAAACGATGGAGCGCCTGAGCGGTGTGGAGCGCCTACACGTCTCCTACGACGCCGACGCCCTCGACCCCACCGTCTGCCCCGGCGTGGGCACACCCGTTCCCGGCGGCCTGAGCTACCGCGAGGGCCACCTACTGATGGAACTGCTGTGCGAGTCGGGCCGCGTGACCAGCATGGACATCGTGGAGGTCAACCCCATTCTGGACACCCGCAACCAGACCGCCGAAGTCATGGTGGGCATGGCGGCGAGCTTGCTGGGCCAGCGCATTCTGTAAAGCCGTTCCTTTACAGCGGCAGGCTGTCCGGCTGCGTCGGCAGGTAAGGGGCTGCCGCCTCGAACCCTTCCAGCGCACCGGGAATCAGGTGCCAGTCGTCACCCTCACGGGTCGCCAATTCGCCCTGCACCATGCGGTTCAGTTCGGCCTCGACCCGCTGCTGCACGCGGCGCAGGGGCATCGCGTCCCCTCCGTCTATGCCGCGCCAATGCAGGAAAGCGCGGTGAAAGGCGGGGAGGTCGTCCAGTCCCACCCGGTTTTCCAGGTCGCGCCAGGACACGGAAAAGTCGGTCACGGGTTCAGTATGGCAGCAGCGCGGCGCAGCTTCCCAGACCGCCGGGCTTCAGTGTCCCTTTGAACGGCCGCTTTTGCCGGGGCGGGCGTGAGACAATGCAGGATGATGACCGAATTTTCTCCTGCTCCCGACTCCGGCGATGCCCAGACCCGCGCTGGCTTCGTCGCCATCGTCGGCAAGCCGAACGTGGGCAAATCTACGCTGCTCAACGCCTTTCTGGGCACCAAGGTCGCCCCGACCAGCCCCCGCCCCCAGACCACCCGCCGGGGCGTACGCGGCATCTATACCTACGAAGGCCGCCAGCTCATCTTCGTGGACACTCCCGGTCTGCATAAGCCCAAGGACGCCCTCGGCAAGTACATGAACAACGAGGTGCATGCCGCGCTGAGCGACGTGGACGCCGTCGTGTGGGTCGTGGACCTGCGCCACCCGCCCACCGACGAGGACCGCTTGGTCGCCAACTCGGTGCGCGACCTGCCCAAGCCGCTGTTTCTGGTCGGCAACAAGACCGACGCCGCCAAGTACCCCGACGAGGCCATGAAGCTTTACGGGGCACTGCTCGAAGGCCGCAGCGAAACGCTCGACACCAGCGAAATCATGCTCTCGGCGCAGAACAACGTGAACGCCGTGGCGACCCTGCGCGAACAACTGCTTGAAGTCCTGCCCGAAAACCCCTTCTTCTTCCCGCAGGGCAGTGCCAGCGACCAGACCCGCGAAATGTGGGCCGCCGAGATTATTCGCGAAGAAGCCATGAAAAAGCTGCGCGACGAGTTGCCCTACGCCGTCGCCACCCGCGTCAACCGCTGGACCGAGCGCGAAGACGGCCTGCAACGCATCGAGGGCGAAATCATCGTCGAGAAGAATGCCCACAAGGGCATGGTCATCGGCGCGGGCGGCAAGCAGCTGCGCGAAATCGGGCAGGCGGCACGCAAGCAGCTCGAAGTCTTCCTGAGCACCAAGGTGTTCCTCGGCCTCGAAGTCATCGTCATTCCCGGCTGGCGCGAGGACGAAGAAGCCCTGCGCGAACTCGGCTACGAGTAATCAATGGTTCAGATCAGATACCCTCAGATGAAATTCCGGACCAGCACCACCAGCCCCAGTCCGGCCAGGGCCAGCAGGGCAGCAATCCCCAGGCGGCGGTCCTGCTGCCAGCCGACAATCGCCACCCACAGGGCCGCCAGCACAGGCACGGCCCCCACCCAGGCGACACCCCACA
>NZ_JAUNHK010000160.1 GCF_030523985.1 Deinococcus sp. | reverse complement strand
CCGCTACTTCGTCCGTCTCTACAACTCTGGACACACCTTGAGCATCATGTGTAAGATGCGTTTGCCTAGTGTCCGGCTGACGGGAGAAATGACCCCGAGAGGCCGAGGCGTCCGAACTCTACCCTCCCGCGTTCACGACCACCGAACCGGTGCCGCGCAGCGCCCATCAAGGAATAACCATGCAACTGACCCCGCTCCACGTTACCGGAGGCCGCGCACTTGGCGGCGAAATCGCCGTTCAGCACAGCAAGAATGCGGCCCTGCCCATCATCGTTGCTTCTCTGCTTTCCAGCGAACCTGTCACGTTGCACGGGATTCCGCGCCTGTCGGACGTCTACACCATTCTCGAACTGATGCACCACCTCGGGACGCGGCACGCCTGGGTCGGCCCCAACAGCCTGACCCTGCATACCCCCGAAATCCTGAACACCGACGCACCCTACGCCCTGGTGAGCAAGATGCGGGCGAGCTTCATCGTGCTGGGCGCGATTCTGGCCCGTGCAGGTACGGCGACCGTCAGCATGCCCGGCGGCTGTGCCTGGGGGCCTCGTCCGGTAGACCAGCACGTCAAGGCGCTGCGGGCGCTCGGGGCCGAGGTGCAGGAGGACGGGGGCAACTTCTTCGCTCAGCGTTCCGGCAGCCTCAGCGGCACGTTCATGTTCGAGTTGCTGACTGTCGGCGGCACGCACAACGCGATTCTGGCGGCGGCGCTGGGTAATTCGACCGTCGTGCTCGAAAACGCCTCCATCGACACCGACGTGGTGGACGTCATCGAATTCCTGAATGTGTTGGGTGCGGACATTCAGGGTGCGGGCACCAACACCCTCACCATCCGGGGCGTCGAGAAGCTGCGCGGCGGCGAATACACCGTGATTCCTGACCGCATCGAAGCGGGCACCTTCATGATGCTGGCGGCGGCGACCCGTTCGCGCCTGACCCTGACGAATGTCCGCGCCGACCACCTGCGCGCCGTCAGCGCCAAGCTCGCCGAAATGGGCGTGGACATCCTTGAGGACGGCAACCGCATGGTGGTCGATGCCCGTGACCGTGAACTCAAGGCGGTCAACGTGACCACGCAGAGCTACCCCGGTTTTCCCACCGACCTGCAACCTCAGATGAGCGCGTTGCTGGCGACGGTTCCCGGCACCAGTGTGATTCAGGACCCCGTCTATCCCGACCGCCTGACCCACGTCGCTGAACTGCACCGCATGGGAGCCAACATCACCGTGAGCGGTTACACCCAGGTCATTCAGGGCGGCAAGCTGCACGCGGCTCCGGTCAAAGCTGCCGACTTGCGTGCTGGGGCGGCCCTGTTCATTGCGGGGCTGACCTGCGAAGGTGAAACGGTCATTGACGGCGTGCAGTACCTCAACCGGGGCTACGAGCGCCTCGCCGAGCGCCTGCGGGGCATCGGGGCCGAGGTGGAACAGCCCGAAACGATGCTGGCCGCTGACGACTGAAATAGGTATTCCGGCGCTACATCAAAGCAAAAGCCGAAGGCAGCAGCTCTGAACGAAAGGGCTTGCTGCTTCGCTTTTTGGATGATTTTTCTTGGCGTCCCTTCCTCCCCTGGTCAACCGGCCCCGCGTCGGCGTACCTCATAGCCCACTTGCTGAAGAATGGCGGCAGCTTTCTGGGCGTCTTCCGGCGTTTCCAGGCCCAGGCGCAGCGAGCCACCGTCTTCCCTGATGGCCAGCACTTCGATGTCTTTGATGTTGACCCCGGCTTCACCGAGCGCCTGGGTCACCGCGCCGATTTGATTCGGGCGGTCCGGGACAGCGACCACGAGGTCATGGCGCAGAGGCAGCAGGCTGCGCCGCACCACCGGCAGGCTGTCGCGGGTGCGTTTGCCTTCGTGGGCGGCAGCAAGCAGTTCCTCGGGGTCGTCCAGATCACGTTCCAGACGTTCCAGTTGTGTGCGGAAGCGGCCCAGCGCCTCACGGAGCGCCACACGGTTTTCGACCACCATGTCGCGGCTCATGCGGGGGTCGCCGCTCGCCACGCGGGTCAGGTCACGGAAGCCCCCCGCCGCCAGCAGGCTCAGCCGCTCGTCACGGGCGACCATGTGGGTCAGCGCCAGACTGGCGAGGTACGGCAAGTGACTGATGGTGGCGACCAGCGAATCGTGGGCCTCCGGGGGCATCACGACTGGGGCGGCTCCCAATGCCTCCACCAGAGAGCGCACACGGGTCAGTGCCGTCAGCGGCGTGTGCTCGGTGGGGGTCAACACCCAGACGGCATTTTCGAGCAGTGAAGCGCGGGCATGGGTCACGCCGCCCCGTTCGCTGCCCGCCATCGGGTGCCCCGGCACGAACTGCCTTACCCCTAGGGCTTGCAACTCGGCGGCAATGCCTCCCTTGACGCTGCCCACGTCGGTCACCAGCGCCGATGGACTCAGGAAGGGGGCCATCTCTGCCGCCAGCGGAGCCAGCGCCCGCATCGGCGCGGCCAGGATGACCAGATCGGCCTGTCTGAGCCACTCGCCCACGCGGGGCCGCACCTCGTCGATCATGCCCAGCGCTTCGGCTTCGCGCAGGGTCGCCGCGCTGGCATCCAGGCCGATGATGTGCCCCGCCAGCCCGCGCTCCCGCAGGCCCAGGGCCACACTGCCTCCAATCAAACCCACCCCGGCCACCACAGCCCGCTGGAAAAAAATGGAAGGGGCGGGCAAAGCATCGTTCATGAGGGCGAGGCTACCACCCCCAAACCGCTCAAGCTCCGGCGCTGTGCGGGCAACTTGGGGCGTACCCGTAACTCAGGAAAGGGCAGACGTCAGCGCAACTGGTCGCGCACGGCAGCCAGCGTCTCCTCGAATTCGTCCTGAAACTCGTCTTCGAGGGTGTGGTCGCGGATAAGCTCGTCTTGCACCGTCGTCGCCTGCTCACGCACCCAGCGCACCCGTGCCTGCCGTGCCGAGAACACGTTGCCTTTGCCTGCCACAAAGCGGGCCGCGTGCCGCACTGCCTCGGCGGGCGAGGAAGTCGGCGCGACCACGCTGAGGTGCCTCAGTTCGCCCCGGTCGTTGACCATGGAACAGATCACCTCGATGCGCTGCCCGCGCCGGGCCAGGAAGACCTGATCGACCCGCCACATGCTGGTGGCCCGCAGTGGCTCGGTGGGGCGACTCCGGAGTGAACGACGCGCCATCAGCCGTTCACGCCCTCCCCCGCCGCAGGCTGCAGCAGCACGGACGCGGGACGCATGGTTACGCCCTCGGGAGTCCACTCGCGCACCCCTTCCAGACCCAGGAGCACGCGCCCGACCCCTTCAGCGAGGGCTTCGAGTTCGAGTTCGCCCGGCAGCACGATAAACGGGGCAATCCAGGCCAGCCGCCGCTCGATGAGGTCCACCACCGCGTCCCAGCGGGCGATGCCCCCGGTCAAGGCAACGGCGTCGGGGCGTCCCGGCAGCGCCGCCGTCTGCTCCCCGATGGCTTTACAGACCTGATGGACAAACGCAGCAATGGCGGTTTGTGCCACCGGGTCTTCGCCCTGACGCCCTTCTATCTCGCTGAGGTTGGCGCTGCCTGCCAGGGCGTAGAACCCACTGCCCCGCGTGAGCAGCCGCAGCAGTTCATCCTCGGCGTGGGTGTGCAGCAGCCGCAGCACGGCGCGGGTCGGGAGTGGGCCACTTTGCCGCGCCCCCATCGGACCGCCGTCGGGTGCGGTGCCGGTGGTGTCAATGGCGCGCCCCTGGTCGAAGGCGGTCACGCTGGTCGTGGCCCCCAGATGCGCCACCACGACTCGCGCCTCGCGAAACTGCTTGCCTACTTCGTACGAAGCGCGGCGGGCCACAGCACGGGCGTTCAGGGCGTGGAACCGGGCCTCGCGCCGCACGCCGGGCACGCCCGTCATGTGGGCTTCGGGCAGCATTTCGTCCACACTCTGGGGGTCGACCAGATAGGCCGGAACGCCCCGCGCCTGTCCCACCTTGAGGGCCAGAGGCGCACCCAGGCTGGGGCTGGGATCGTCGGTCAGCAGG
>NZ_JAUNHK010000159.1 GCF_030523985.1 Deinococcus sp. | reverse complement strand
ACTCGCTCTGCTCGGAAAAACAGTTTGGATGCCCAAACTATTTTTCGAAGCCGTATGACTTACGCCGAGCGGCTCAGGAGTCGGCGCAGCCTGTCGGCAAACTCGGTGGCCGACGGCATCACCAGCGGCACACTGGGAAATTCCTTGGCCTGGCGCGACTTGGCCCGCTTTTCGAGCTTCTGGAAAAAGCCGACCATGCGGGCAATCATCTGCGGGGTAAAGCGGTTGCCCCCCAGGTGCGGCCCGGTCAGCTTGACGAATTCACTCACGCCCACCTCGGCGCGCGGCGCGATGAGGTCGGCATTGTTCTTGGCCGGAACCACCGTGTCGTCGGGACTCGATATCACCAGCAGGGGCAGGGGGGCGGCCTTGAGCGCCAGCGACAGCGGGTCGAGGGTGGGGGCCGGGGCCACCTTTTGCCCGTAGGCGGCATTGATTTCGTCGCGCCGCGACTGGGCGCTGCCCCAGGCCGAGCGCAGGTTGACCCAGGCGTCCAGCAGGGTGACGCCCTCGACCCGGTAGGGCGCATTGGGCAGGGCACTGCGCAGCGACAGCAGGCCGCCCATGCTGATGCCCAGGGCGTAAGTTCGTCCGTTCCAGGCAAAGCGTCCTACCGCAGCCTTGTGAATCTGCCCGACCTCGCGCAGGGCCGCCGGGCTGCCCCAGGTATTCACACCGCCATCGTTGCTGAGCAGCACCGCGAAATTGGCCGCCAGCAGCGCCTGCGAGATGGCCCCGACCCGCGCGCTGTCACGCATCCGCAGCGCGTCCTGGGCGCGGGGGTGCGAGATGACCACCAGCGGGCAGCGGCCCGTCGCGGTATTGGCCCCGCAGGAGACCGGCACTTGCAGCAGCGAAGGCGTCGCCACCGGGCCGAGCTTGATCCAGCGGTGAACCGGCGGCATGCTCAGCGCCTGGGCATTCTGGGCCTGTGCCGAAGTCGCCAGCAGCAACGAAGAGAAGACGAGCGGAGACAGGCGACGCATGACGCTCCAGCCTAAGCCAGCAGGTCTTTCAAAACCTTGAACAGGTGAGGCCAGGAGCCGGAAGCGGGAAAGAGACAGAATCAGCGTCATAGCAGGGAAAGGAGGACCACCTGCCGCAGGGTGCAGACGCCACACGCCGCAGTATAAAGACTCCCGGCACCTGGGCGCTTCCCCCATCCCCCACTCGGCGGATTTCCTGCAACTCTTCCCTGAACCGCAGTAGGGGTGGGGGCCGTGCCTCTATCATGGCGAACATGAAAGACCAACCCCGTATTCACCTCGGTTCCCTGCTGCGAACCTCTGACGACGCGCACGCCGAGGGTGAACTCGACCACCTCCAGTACCTCCAGGGCAAGACGCCCCAGACGCTTCAATTTGCCGAGCCTGCCCCCTACGAGGTCAATGTCAACTCGCTCGGCGGCGACGAGATGTACCTCCAGGGCCATTTCTCGCCCACGCTGGTCACTGAATGCGCCCGCTGCCTGCGCGACGTGCAGGTGCCGCTCGACATCCAGCTCGGCACCCTGATGCGCTACGAGCCTTCCGCCGAGGAGCCGTACCTCGAAGAAGCCGAGAGCGGCGAGGAAGTGCTGGTGTTCGGCAATCCCGACCTCGACCTCAGCGCTTACCTGGCCGAAAGCACCCTGCTGGCGACCCCCCTGACCGTGCTGCACGCCCCCGACTGCAAGGGACTGTGTCAGGTCTGCGGGCACGACCTCAACGAAGGCCCCTGCGAACACAGCGCCCAGGTGCCCATCGAGGAAATTGACGACGAACTCGGTATTCCCGAAGGCAGCAGCCACGCCAAGCAGAACCCCTTTGCGGGCCTGAGCAAGCTCGACCTGCCGGACGAGTAAGCCGATGAGCCAGCCCCCACCCCTGACCCACTTCGCCGACGGTCAGCCGCGCATGGTAGACGTTTCGGCCAAGGTGCCCACACTCCGCACCGCCAGCGCCGAGGCGTGGGTGCGCCTGCCCACCGAGGCGCGGGCGGCCCTCATCTCCGGGCAGACGCCCAAGGGCGACCCCCTGGCCGTGGCGAAACTGGCCGGGCTGGTGGGCAGCAAACGCACCGCCGACCTGATTTTCCTGTGTCATCCCATCCCCGTCACTGGGGCCGACGTCAGCGTGGAACTCGAAGAAGGCGGGATTCACATCACCGCCACGGTCAAGACCACCGCACCTACCGGGGTAGAAATGGAAGCCCTCACCGCCGTCAGCGTGGCGGCGCTCAACGTCTACGACATGCTCAAGGCGGCGAGCAAGGCCATCGAAATCACGGGGATCCGCCTGCTGTCCAAAACCGGTGGCAAGAGCGGCGACTATCAGGCTCCCTAGACAGGAGGGGAAGGTCGGGAACCTTCTGCAAACTTTCGACGTAGAGGAAATGATATGGGTGTGTCGTCTCGCCAGGAGCTTTTTCAGGTTCACCGGGCCAGCGCCGCGCAGCTTGAACTGCTGCACCGCGAGGCCGACGGTGACCTGTCTCCTGCCGAACAGGCGGCCCTCGGGGAAGCGCTGCGAGACCCTGACGTGCAGGCCGCGCGGGACGCCCTTGAGCGCAGTGTGGCGCTGCTGCTCCAGCCGCCCCCCCCGGCGGGCCGGAGTGTGGCCCCCGCCGTCTTGAAAGACCTGCGGCTGAGTCGGCACCTCACCGCTGTGCCCCCACCCGTCACGGCACAGTCGGTCGCCGCGCAGGTCAGTCGGGACATCGCCCTGGTCAGGCGGCTGGAGCAGGCCGCGCCCCCTCCCCTGCCCACCTCGGTGGCCCCGGCTGTCGTGGCAGATATCCGGATGGCACGACATCTGGCCGCCCCCCCTGCGCCGCCACTGGGCGCGGGGCTGGCTGCCCGCATCGCCCAGGAAGCCGACCACAACCTGCGCGACCTGCTGCGCCAGTCACCTGTCCCGTTTGCGCCCTCCCTCGCGCCCGAGTTGGCGGCACGAATCGCCCTTGAGGCCGCACCGTCCCAGGCCGCGTTCCAGCCCGTTCCCGTTTCGCCCGCGTACAACCCGGCCCCCCTGCTGCTGGTGGGCGGGCTGCTGGCGGGGCTGACGCTGCTGACCGTCACGAGCGCCTGGCCCAACCTGCACGCCGGGGCGCTGGTGCTTCAGACCGTGCTGGAACATATCGCGCCCATGACGGCCCTGGGGCTGCTGCTGCTGCTGGCCACGAGTGCCCTGGTCACGCTCAAGCCCGTTCCTGCCGTACGGCGTTTCGGAACTGCCGCCTTCGTCCTGGCGGGCGTACTGACCATGCCTCCGCTCTATCAGGCGGCGCAGGGTGGGCCGGGCCTCAGCTTCGGACAGCCGGTGGTCGTTCGGGGCGAGGTGCCGGGCAACATCGTTTCCATCGGCGGCGACGTGACCCTGGAAGCGGACGCCAGGGTTCAGGGCCGGGTCGTGACGGTGCTGGGCGACATCAAGCAGGCTCCGGGAGCGACTGTGGCGGGAGAAACCAGCGCCCTGCTGGGCCGCGCTCCTGGCGAAACAGCCGACGTGTTGCCCTCTCAGGGCGTCGGGCTGGCGACGGCTGCCGCCTTCCGTCCGCTGATGGGCTGGCTGGGCGCCGCCGCCTGGCCGCAGATTTTCGTCACCATGACGGGGGGCCTGCTCCTGCTGCTGTTCGTGGCGGGCACGGCCCCAGTGCTGGCCCGGCGGCAGCGGCACGCCCCGATGCGGACGCTGGCGCTGGGCATCCTGATGCTGAGTGCGCTGCTTCTGCCAGCGGTGGCCCTGGGCCTGGGCGGACTGTTGGCCCCTTCCCTGCTGATGCTGGCCCTGGTCAGCCTCCTGATTGCCACGGGCCTGAGCGTGAGCGTCTACGACGCTGGACGCGCCCTGGCCTGTCGGCTACGCCTGCCCGTGCCCGACACGGTGGGGGCGTTCCTGGGCTTGAGTGCCCTGGCTGCCAGCCTCAGCCTGCCTCCGCTCGCCTTTGCCCTGGCCCTGGTCGGCGGAGCCTGGGGCGCGGGAACCCTCTTTCTTTACCGCCAGGACAACAGAATCTGA
>NZ_JAUNHK010000032.1:22595-26708 GCF_030523985.1 Deinococcus sp. | reverse complement strand
CACCTCCTCCCCATTCGTCACCACGGCCCTGGCAGCGCCCGCAGCGTCCTTACCGCGCTGGACACGCTGCGGCCCGCCACGCTGCTGGTGGAAGGCCCGCCCGATGCCGACCCGCTCATTCCCTTTCTGGCCCACCCTGACACGGTGCCGCCCGTCGCGGTGCTGGCGCATGTGCATCTGTCTCCCGAACATTCCGTCTTTTACCCGCTGGCGGAGTTCTCGCCCGAATGGGTGGCGATTCGCTGGGCGCTGAAAAATGACGTGCCTGTGGGCTTTATGGACTTGCCCGCCGCCGTGACGTTGGCGCAACAACCCTCACCCCTTGCTTCGCAAGGCCCTCTCCCAAAGGTAGAGGGTGAAGAAAGCCCTCTCCTGGGGGAGAGGGAAGGAGAAACGGAGTTTCGGGAGGGTGAGGGGGGGCCTTCCGTCCGCGCCGACCCGCTCGCGCTGCTGGCTCAGGCGGCGGGCTACTCCGACTTTGAACGCTGGTGGGACGCGCTGGTCGAGTCTCGCGGCGAGGGCATTTTTGACGCGGTGAATGAGGTGATGGCGGCGGTCAGAGAGGGCAGTGTTGATGGTAAGGGGGACGGCTTCACCTCGGAGCGCGACCTCATCCGCGAGGCCCAGATGCGCGAGATTATCCGTGCGGCCCTCAAGAAGGGCGATGTAGCCGTCGTCTGCGGCGCATGGCACGCTCCCGCCCTCACGCCCGAGATGCTGGAACGCGAGAAAAAGAGCGACGGGGCGCGGCTCAAGGGGCTGCCCAAAGTCAAGACCAACCTCACCGTTACGCCGTGGACACACGGGCGGCTCACGCAGGCGAGTGGCTACGGCGCGGGCATCACCTCTCCGGGGTGGTACGCGCACCTCTTCAATACGCCCGCGCATGTCTCCGAAAGCTGGCTGACCCGTTCAGCGCGGCTGCTACGGGAAAAGGGGTTGGACGCATCCAGCGCACAGGTCATTGACGCGACCCGTCTGGCGGACGCACTGGCGGCGCTGCGGGGGCGCAGTCTGGCGGGGCTGGACGAACTCACCGACGCGACTCAGGCGGTATTCGCGTGGGACAGCGACACGCCGCTACGCCTGCTGTCCGAGCAACTGTTCGTGGGCGAGGTGCTGGGCAGCGTCCCCGCCGAAGTGCCCGCCGTGCCGCTGGCGCAGGATTTGGCGGCGACCCTCAAAACCTTGCGGCTCAAGCAAGAAGCCGTCACCCGCGAACTCACGCTGGATTTGCGCGAGGACAGCGGCCTGGGCAAGTCGCACCTGTTTCACCGCCTCAACGTGCTGGGCATTCCCTGGGCGCGGGAAAGCGCGGCGCGGGGCATGGGCACCTTCAAGGAAGAATGGTCGCTGCGCTGGGCACCCGAATACGCGGTGCGCCTCATTGAAGCGAGTCGCTTCGGCAATACGCTGGTGCGGGCCGCCAACACCGCCGCCGTGTCCCGCGCCCGCCGCGCCGACCTCGCGGAACTCTCCAAGCTGCTGGAAGTCACCCGCCTGGCGAACCTGCAAGGCGCGGCCCGTTTTGCCCTCGCCAAGCTGGACGAACGCGCCGCCAGTGCCGACACCGCCGCGCTGCTGGGTGCCCTGCCGCCGCTGGCCCGCCTCGCCCGTTACGGCGACGTGCGAACCCGCGAGGGCGACGACCCGCGCCCCGTGTTCCGCACGATTACTGCCCGCGCCGCTGCTGGTCTGCCGAACGCCGCCCACGCTCTGAAAGACGATGCTGCACAGGAGTTGCAAAAACTGGTCGCGGCGGCTGACAGCGCCGTGCGCTTGCTGGACGACGCGGACGCCTCGACGGAATGGGTACTCGCCCTGCACGCGCTCGACGCGGACGGCATCGCGCCGCTGCTGCGCGGGGACGCGGTGGCCCGCTTGCGTGACCGTGCCCTACTGGACGAAGAAGCCGTGCGCGTGCGGCTGGGCGCGGCTTTGGCGGCGGGCGGGGACGTGCTGACGGTGGCGGCGTGGCTGGACGGTTTTCTGGGCGAAGGCGGGCAAACCCTGCTGCACGACCCGGCGGCGCTGGGCCTGCTGGACGACTGGGTGGTCGGCCTTGACCCCGAGCAGTTTGACGCGGTGTTGCCTGCGCTGCGGCGTTCGCTGGCGCGGATTACCCCGCCTGAGCGTCGGCGCTTGGGCGAGGATTTGCGCGGTGTGACGCGCGAAGTGGTCAGCGCGGCGGTCAACGACGAACTGGGCATGCTGGCGGTGGCGACCGGGTTAAGGATGCTGGGGGCGAATGTATGAACTTCGTTGATGTTCTGCGGGAGCTTGAGCTTGAGCCGCTCCCATCCACGGTCACGGATTGGGAAGAGTGGGCCGTATCGAATAGGCTTACCCTCCCCGCTTCCTTGCTGGACGCCTTGCGCCTGGGCGCGGCAGAACTCCTGACCGAACACAGCAACGACGAGAAGTTTATAAGCACTGCGTTGTCGCCCTACAAGTACCGCAAGCTGCCCGTGCTGTATCTGCTGAACGAGAATCAGGGTAACTACACCTACGGTCTGTTGCTTGACGGCAGCGATGACCCACCCGTTTTGCTCCTCAGTCGCTGGTTGCAGCAAAACGGCGAGGTCGGCCCGAACCGCTGGCGGCCCTTCGCAGAGTCTTTCGCGGCCTTCGCCTTTGCCCGACTGTTCGATTATCAGTACCGCTGGCGGCCTGACTCGCGTGATGACCAAGAGCAGGAGGAAGCCGAGCTGTCGCTGATTTTGCGCCCCCTGACACCGAGGGTAGAAAAACGACTGAGGCAGCACTTCAAAGTCGGCCCCACCACTCCCGATGTCTTCGACTACCCGCCGGGGGGAGCGAGGCGCAGGTTTTACCGTCCTGGGCAGCGCGTGGGCTTTTGGCGAACGCCGAGCATGCCGGGTGAGTCGCCGCGTTGGGGCTGGTCGTGGGACGCGGTCTCTAGAGAGAAAAATGCCGAGCTGATGCAGCTTTTAGGCGAGGTTATGAAATGACAGTATCCCCGCAGGTTCAACCCGAAACCGCTCATCCCCAACCTGAACGCCTCCGCCGCTGGCGACTCCTCCTCGGCGGCCCCACCCGCAGCGGGCAAAGTGCTGATGGCATCGGCTGTGAACTCAATGCCCAGGATGCCCGCTTAGACGCGGCCCTCTCAGCCCTCTACGACGGCGCGGGCTTCAAGGTGCAGGGCGACAAGCCGGGCAAAAAGGAAAGCAAAGGCGTGGGCCTGGGCCATTCCGCCCCCACCGTCGCCGCGTGGCTGGGCGAGTTGCGCGACCTCTTTCCGCAGTCCACCGTGCAGGTGCTGCAACGGGACGCGGTAGAACGCCTCAATCTGCGTCACCTGCTGCTGGAACCCGAACTGATGGACACCATTGAGCCGGACGTGAACATGGCGGCGACCCTGCTCAGCCTCAAAGACGCGATGCCCTCGGAGGCCAAGGCGATGGCGCGGCAGGTGGTGAAAAAGGTGGTGGACGAGCTTTCGGCGCGGCTGGCGGAACCGCTCCGCAGTGCCGTGACAGGCAGCCTCAACCGCTCGCAGCGTAACTCTCGCCCCCGCCACAACGAAATCGACTGGGGCAAAACGGTCCTGAAGAACCTCAAAACCTACGACCCCGAGCGCGGCTCTGTCATTCCCGAAAAGCTGGTCGGCTACGGGCGGGCGCGGCGGCACCTCAAGTCGGTGACGCTGTGCCTCGACCAGTCGGGCAGCATGGCGAGCAGCGTGGTCTACGCGGGCATTTTCGGCGCGGTGCTGGCGAGTTTGCCCAGCCTGAAGACCCATGTGGTGGTCTACGACACGGCGGTGGTTGACCTCACCGAGCAGCTTTCCGACCCGGTGGACGTGCTGTTCGGCGTGCAACTCGGTGGCGGCACCGACACTTCGCCCGCGCTGGACTACTGCAAGAGCTTCCTGAAATCGCCCGAAGACCACGTCTTTATCCTGATTTCCGACCTCTACGACTCGGACGGCCCGCAGATGATCCGGCGGCTGGCGGAGTTCCGGGAAGCGGGGGTGCGCGTCATCGTGTTGCCCGCGCTGGACGACGACGGCACGCCCAGTTATCACCGCGAGTACGCCGCCCAAATTGCCGCGCACGACATTCCCGTGTTCGCCTGCACGCCCGACCA
>NZ_JAUNHK010000032.1:0-22495 GCF_030523985.1 Deinococcus sp. | reverse complement strand
ACGCCGCCCAAATTGCCGCGCACGACATTCCCGTGTTCGCCTGCACGCCCGACCACTTCCCTGACCTGATGGCGGCGGCGCTCGGCGGGCACGACGTGGAAGCTTGGGCCACGGCGCGGGGGCTGGTGACGGCGCGGGCTGCAGCGGAAAATTGAAGCGAGCGCCAGAAGGCAGTGGACACCGAATGGAGACTATGGATAACGTGCAAAGTCAGTATCAAGCCTCTTGTGCCGACTGGCTCTGAGCTATGGGCCATAAGCTCTGAACAGCATTTTCATGGCTCATGGCCCATAGCTCATGGCAGGGAGCAACAGCCTCTCGGCGGGTGATACGGACATACCACGTTATCAATAATGTCCACTTCCCTTCGTTGGGCGACTCTATTTCAGCGTGCCCAGGTAGTCGTGGATGGCCTTGACCTGTTCCTCGGTGGCGGGAGCACCGTCCAGTCCCTGCTGCGCGAAGTGCGGCATCACGGGCGAGAGGTTGCGCCCGGCGGGAGCGTTGCCGTTCAGCACCGCTTCCGAGAAGTCGGGCAGGCTCCAGCCCGCCGAGGTCGCCAGGGCAGGCCCCACCCCGCCCTCGGCCTTCGCACCGTGGCAACCGGCGCAGTTGCCTGCGTAAAGGGTTTGCCCGTTGACCGGGACGTTCTCGGTGACGGCGGTCATGCTCGCGCCGCCGTGCTGGGCGCGGCTGAGGTTGTGGTAGCCGATCTGATAGGCCCCGACGCCGATCAGGGTCGCCAGCACCCCGAAGGTGACGAAACTGGCGATTTCGCCGCCCGTGTAGCCTCTTTCTTCGCTCATTGGCACCCTCCTGCGCCGATGCTGTAGAAGTCGCAGCCCGGCACCAGCGAAGCGTTGCTGACCAGTCGCAGCACCACGGGGCCGTACATCAGCGCCACCAGCAAGAAGGCCACGACCCACAGTGCCAGCAGCGGCTCGGTGGCCCGCACCAGCGGCGTCGCGGTCTTCAGGTCACGTCCGGCGGGACTCATCACGTCGCTGTAGGGCAGGGGCGTGGTGACTTCGCCGTTATCCAGCCGCTTGGACAGCAGCGTGGCGAACAGGCTGTAGAAGAACATCAGGCCCGCCACCAGCAGGATGATGCCGCTGACGCCGGTCATGAACATCGGAATGGCCGAGTGCATGTTGGGCTCTTTGTAGATGGGCTGCGCGGCGGCGCTGATCAGGGCGCGGCGGGGAATCCCCAACAGCCCTTCCCAGTGCATCCCGACCGCAAAGAGCATCATGCCGACAAACCAGCCGTACACCGACCCCAGGGCCACTTTGGGCGCGGCGAGGCGCTTGCCCGTCAGGTGCGGCACCAGCCACAGCGCAATCGCCATGAAGCTGAGGGTGACGGCGGTGCCGACGGTGATGTGGAAGTGACCCGGAATCCAGGCGGTGTTGTGGATGACCGGGCTGAAGGCCGAACTCGCGGTGATGATGCCGCCCGCGCCCCCGCCGATGAAGGAAATCATGGCGAGAATCTGCCCGGCCACCACCGGGTCTTTCCAGGGCAGGTGGGTCAGCATTCCGAAAATGCCCCGGCCCCCGCGTGCCCGCGCCGCGTCTTCCAGCGAGGCCGCCACCGAGAAGGCGGTCAGCAGGCTGGGAATGGCGACAAGGTAGGTCAGGAACATGTGAATCATCTTCCAGGTGTTGCTGATGTTGGGGTCGGCGTACTGGTGGTGAATCCCCACGGGCGTGGAGTTGAGCAGGAACATCACGAAGGTCAGGCGCGTGAGCGGCTCGGACACGGTGCGCCCGCCCGCCTGTTTGGGCAAGAAGGCGTACCACGAAATGTAGGCGGGCAGCAGCCAGAAGTACACGATGGCGTGCCCCGTCCACCAGAACAGCGTCTTGGCGAGCAGGGGGTCCACGCCGGGGCGCAGGCCGAACACCCAGGGAATCAGCACGAACAGGGCCTCGCCCACCAGTCCCAGCGAGGCGACCAGCCACATCATCCAGGTGGCGACACTCATGAAGGTGACGAGCGGCGTGACCCGGCCCGGGTTCTGCTTTTTCCAGCCGACCCACATGAAGATGACCTGAAGCGCGACCAGCAGGCTGGCGGCGACCATGATCGTGGCCCCGACATAAAACAGCCAGTGGCCCTCCATCGGCGGATAGAAGGTGTAGAGCAGCGTGGCCTGGTTGAGCAGCAGCGGCACGGCGGCCATCAGCAGGCCTGCGGTCATCATGACGTAGGTGCCCCAGGCGAACTTCAGGTTGATTTTCGCGCCCAGGTCACGGGCAGGCAGGTACAGCAGCCAGCCGGAGATGAAAAACTGGGTAAAGACCAGCGCGTTCAGCACGCCGTGCAGCGACAGGCCCTGGTAGTAGGACTTGAGCAGCACTTTCAGCACAGGGTTGTCGTAGACGTTGATTCCGGCGTAGTTCAGGGCTTGCAGCGGCCCGATGAGAACGCCTATCAGCAGGGCCAGAAACGCCGTGACCACGTAGTACTGCGTCACTTTTTTCAGGCTGGCGAGGTAGGCCGTGTCCTGAATGGCGGGCGGCGTATGGGCGCGGTAGATGGACGGGTCAGGCGCGGCAGGCTGGGCCGCACCGGGCTGATGAACAGGTGAGACGGTCACGGTTTGGGGGCCTCCACGATAATTTTGTTCAGCATGTTGTGGTGACCGATGCCGCAGTATTCGTCGCAGATGACGTTCACGGTACCGGGATGGCGGAAGGTGGTACTGAAGGCCGCGACCTGTCCGGGCACCACGGTGGCGTTGATGTTGGTGGTCTCGACGTAGTAGCCGTGCAGCACGTCGGCAGAGGTGACGTAGAAATTCACCCTTTTACCCGCAGGCACGCGCACGACAGGAGGCTCGAACTGAAACGCCTTGGAGACGACAAACACGTCCACCGAGCCGTCTTCACGCTCGACGACGCCCGGCGTGGCGAAGGGGGTGCCCGCGAAGTTTTTGGGGTCGATGCGGCCGTTGACCACCCCGGTCAGGTGGTGCGCTCCGCCCTCGTCTTCCAGGCGCGGCGTGGTGCCGCTGAGAAAACTGGCGAACACGGCGATGGCGAGCAGCACCGACATCACCGTGGCGATGCCCAGCCAGATCGTCTCGTACCGCTCCAAGGTGTGGTGGTCGAGGCGCGAGGTGGGATTCGGAGCCATCTCAGGCCCTCCCCTGCTGCACGCCGAGCACCATCATCCAGAAGGCGGTGGTGACCAGCAGCAAAATGGCGATGACCAGCAGCGTGCCGATGGGCCGGGGGCCGGGGACATGCGCTTCGGTCTGCACCTGGGGCAGCGGCCCGCTCCCTTCATGATGGGGTGCGGGGCTGTCGTGAAGGGGCGCGGTGGGATGGGGGTCGTGGGGACCGTCTACAGTCACTTTCATATGTTTCCCCGTTCGGTGGGCGGGCGGGCGTAGTCGCGCAGTACGTCGGTCACGGTAATCAGGCCCGCCAGCTGGCCTTGCTCGTCCAGCACGGGCAATGCGCCGACGCGGTGCTCCAGCATGGTGTAGGCGGCGTCGCGGGCGTCGGCCTGGGCCGCCACGGTCAGCACCGAGCGGCGCATCACGTCGGCGACCTTGACGGCGGCCAGCCGGGTGGTGGCTTCCCAGGGCGAGAGGGTGCTGAGCTTGCTGGGCAGGGCTTCGCGCAGGTCGCGGTCCGTCACGATGCCGACCAGCACGCCCTGCTCGTCCACCACGGGCAGCCGCCGAATGCCCCGCGTTTTCATCAGATGGGCCGCGTCCGGCAGGGACAGCGCCGGGGGAGCCGTCACGACTGGAGCGGTCATCAATTCACTGACGAGCATACTGAGTTCCTCCTTACAGAATTTCCCGAAGGTGAGCGTGCGATGAAGGTGTTACGGCAGCATTACCGTTCCGCCGCCGTTCCCGAAGACAGAAAAAGCGACCCGCTCTGGGGCCGCTGTGGGAAAAAGCGAGCGCTTCAGGGCTGCAAGGTCGCGCGGAGCACCTGTTTGGCGAGGGCGGCGGCGGGCGAGTTGGCGACCCACACCCCCTCGCCGTTGCGGGTCATTTCATAGCGGGTGAGCTGGGCGAGGTTGTTCATGGGAGCATTGCCGTTGCTGGTCACGTTGACCGACACCGTGTAGTTCTGCCCACCGACGACCGTCCAGTAGTCCTTGACTGTGTTACCGGTCGAATTGGTGCCGGTTTTGCCGAAGAGGCCACGCCCCGCTTCCCAGCCGCCGAAGTTGATGAGGCACTGCCGGGACACGTTTTCTTGCAGTCGCCGCAGCACGTCGGCATTGACGGCAGGGGAGAAGATCGTCTGCGAGGCACGCGGGAGGGTGAGCGTCTCGATTTTGCCGCCGCGCCCGGTGCGGGTGATTTGCTCGATGAGGGTGGGGGCCGCCGCCTGCCCCTGATGCTGAAGCGAGTCGTAGAGCGCCGCAAGGCCGAAGGGAGAAAAGTAGAGTTCGGGGCCGCCGATATAGAAATTGAGCTGTCCGAGCTGCTCACGCGGGGAGTACGTGGCATAGGTGCCCTCGAAGGCCTGCCACTGCTGGTCGTCGGTGACGATGCCCAGTCGGTTGTCGAGGGCCTGGGCTTTACGCAGGAACCCGAAAAATTCGCCTTCCTTGCCCTGGTCTTTGATGTTCTGCCCCAGGACATAAAAGGGGACGTTGTGCGACTCGCTCAGGATGCGGCTCCAGGGGGCGTTGTCCGAGTAGCGCGGTCCCTCGCAGGAGAGCAGGTTGGTCACCGTGTTCTGCCCCCGAATCCAGCGGGGGTCGTCGCGGTAGAGGCTGTCCGGCGCTCCCCCGGCCCGCAGCGGCACGAAGCCGTGACTCACGGCCCAGCCGTACACGAAGGGCTTGATGGACGACGCTGGCGGTTCGACCCAGTGGTTGACCCTCGCCTGAAGCGGCTCGCCACTGGGCCGGAAAAAATCGAAGGCGCGGATTTTGCCCTCCGACAGCACCACGCTGCTCACGACGAGCTGTCCCGTCTCGCCCGAGCGCCTCAGCAGGGGTGCAAGGTCGAGGGCGGGGCGCAGCCTGGCCTGAAGGGCGGGGCGCAGGGTGGTCTTGACGCTCAGGTCGCCCGCGCTCAGGTCCAGATTCAGGTGCGACAGTTCGCTGCCGACCAGTACGGCGACATCGTTTTCGTGTTCGTAGCGGGGCTGGAGCTTGCCCTGCACATAGGCCGCGTAGCTGCCGCGCTTTTGCTCCGCCGCGCAGGTGTAGTCGCTGACGACCCCGCCCCGGCAGCGCCCCGCCGTGCCGTAGCTGCGCCCGTTGATAAACAGCCCCACTTTGAGGTGGCCCGCCCCGTCGAAATAAGGACTGTAGGCCTTGGCCTTCCACTCGGCAAAACCGGGCAGGTCGCGGCGGTGATCGAGTACCAGGGCGGCGGTGGTTTCGATCATCGGCACCAGGCGGTCTTCCTGGGGCGTCCGTGCCCGCTCCTTCTCGCCCCCACTGACGTACATGGAGCGCTTAAAATTGTTGTTGAGCGTGTTGGCGACGATGATGGCCTCGACCAGATTCAGGTCCTGCTGGTTTTTGCCGAAAAAGGCCCTGGCGTAGCTGCCCGCGCCATACACCCCCGACATATAGCTCGAATTGAGGTAATACTCCAGAAACCGCTCCTTGAGCCGGGCGGTGGGGACGCCGGGAAAGAGGGTGCGGAGGTTGAGCAGCAGGGCGTTTTCCTCGGTGATCTTCTGCGAAACCCGTTGCGCCCGGCCCCCGGCTCCCGTGTCGGCGGTCACGCAGTCCCACTCCTGGGTCACGCACATGGCCTGAAACGACTGGTGAATGATGCCGCTGGCTCCGCGCCGCTTGACCACCATGCGCGGCACCGACAGCAGCGTCGTCCGCAAGTAGCTCTGCTGAAAAAAATCGCGGTCTTCGCGGGTCAGCACGGCGTCGATCAGGTTGGGGTTGAGCGCCTCGTAAGGGACATATTCGGGCATGTAGGTCAGGCGCGGCTGGTCGGTCGGAATCTGGGCCAGCCGCTCGTAGCTGCGGGGATAGCCCTGGATCAGCACCAGGGGTTGCAACTCGCCCGTGTCCACCAGCACCCGTCCCGCGCCGAGCGACCCTAGGCGTTCTATCTTCCAGGCCGGAATCTGCCGGAAGGCCAGGGCGTAAAACAGCCCGCTGGCCGTCGAGAATGCGCCCAGTCCCACGAACAGCGCGGCGGGGAGCAGCAGCAGCGCCATTCGCCCGGGCATGCGGCGCGGTCCCCCCCGGCGCTCTCCTCTGAGACCCCAGCCCAGATACGGCAGCGCCAGCAACCACAGCGCCGTCGCCATCATCAGGCACAGCAGGCCGAAGCCCGTCAACACCAGCAGGTTGGGGCTGCGGCTCAGGAAAGCGGCAAAGCCCCCGAAGGCGAGCAGCAGCACGCCCTGCACCACCAGCAGGGTCTGCGGTCCGTCGGGGTGGCCCACCGTCAGGACATGCAGCAGGCGATACAGGAAAAAGAGGCCCACCGACAGCAGCAGCACCAGCGCGAGAATCAGCATCAGCTTCCCCCGGACAGCAGGCCGCGCAACCCCAGCAGCCCCGCGTTGACCCCCACCGCCAGCGCGAGGGCCAGCAGCCCCCGGCCCCGCAGGACGCTCCGCAGCGCCAGATACGCCAGCAGCGTGACCAGCAGGTCCTCCACGCCCGCCAGCCCAGTCACCCGCACGCCGCTTTGACCCGACACCAGCGCCGAGGCCAGCGGCAACTCGGGGCGCTCCACCAGGGCGGTCAGCCCCCACAGTCCGGTCAGGAGGGCCGTCGCCAGCAGCCCCTCTGTCAGCACGCTCAGCGGACGGGGCCGCACCGGAGCCGCCGGACGGATGCGCCCGGTGTTGACGGGGGTAGCGGGAGAGGCGGCAGGCAGCGGCGCAGCGGGCGGATTCGGGTCGGTGACGGGGCTGGCCGAGAGCAGCCGCAACTGCCCGTCATAGAAGTACACCCGGTCGAATTCGCGTTCCAGGTGGCGGGCAAAGCGTTCGCGCAGGCCAGCGCGGGTCAGGACAGCCAGCCGCCGACCCTGATCGCCTACTGGGTGGCCCCCTGCTGGGCCGTCCCACAGGGCACTGATGGGCAGCGGCATCGGCGCTGTCTCGGCAAATTTCAGCCCCGGTACGCGGCGGCGCAGCGTCGAACCGAGGTCACTCAGGGTTAGTGTAGCCGCCGCCTGCTCGGAGAGGGTGCAGCCCACGAACAGCGCCACCGCTCGTCCGTTCAGGTCACGCAGCCCCTCCGGTACGGACATGTTGTCGCCGCGCACGAACACATAGACCTGCCCTTCCGAGCGCAGCACGAAATAGCTGCTGAAGGCGTCGGCATGCACCGACTCGCGGTTGTCGAAGCGGCTGATTTCCTGGCAGATGTGGGGAGCAGGCAGGCGGCCCTCCACCACTTCCCAGGCGTAGTCGCTGCCGACGGTGCGGGTGTAGAAGTAGAGGTTCACCGCCTACCTGCCGGACGCCCCGAAAAAATGGCTGATGGTTTGCCCCTGCACCCTGGCGACATACTGGTTCCAGGCGCGACGAATCGGCTCGTGCTGCTGCTCCCAGAAGGTGCGCCGGATGGCCTGGGCCGCCTTGTTGCTGTGGACGGAGAGGCTGGGAAAGAAAAAGCGCCCGTCGGCGATGACGCTCAGCAGCAGCGCGTTGGTGATGTTGACTTCCTGCAGGCGCGAGATGGTGTGCGACGTGCCCAGGCTGCCCACGACCTGCCCCGGCGCGTGGTGAATGCCGAATTGCTGGTTGGTCGATGTATTGGCGCAAAAGGTGGTCAGCAGCAGGCACAGCAGGTCGAGTCGCCCATCGTTCACCTCCTCGATATCCCGCACCAGCGCGTCTTTCAGGCGGGGCAGACTCAGCCGCCCGTCCTCTCCCAGCAGCGCTTGCAGGCCGGGCGGCAACTGGGTCGTGTCCAGTTGTCGGTCTTCTTTGTAAAAGCGCACTAGCGCGTCAAGCGCGTCCATCTTGGTGCCGACGAGCAAAATCCGTTTGTTTCTGACCCCTTCCTGCTCGAAATAGGAAGCCAGAAAATCCAGAATCCCCTGAATGTGCAGCATCGGCCCGGCCCGGAAAGGGTTCTCGGTCAGGTGGATTTGTCCGACCTGGGCGGCGTACATCTGCGGCACCATGTACTTGCGGTAGACATAGTCCACCAGATTGACGAAGACGATGATGGACTGCGAAGTGTCGATGTCGTCGGTGAGTTCCGGGTAGTTGGCCTTCATGCGGGCGGGCCGGGCATTCATGAACGCCTCGAAGATGCCTCCGCCCCGGTTGTCCACGAAGGTCAGGTCCACACCCTTGACCGAGACTTCTTCCTGGTCGCGCAGCAGCTTGATTTTGAATCGGGTCTGGTATTCCTCACGCCGCAGCGTGTTGTACACGTCGGTGCGGGGGCCGTAGCCGTCCGCCGATTGCGGAAAGATGGGAAAGTCGTCGCTCTTGGATTGCCCGAAAATCCGCAGCGAGTAGGTGTCGTCGAGCTTGATGCGCCGGGGCGACACCATGATGTAGTAGTCGAGCGCCGCCAGAAAGGAAGTCTTGCCCGCGCCGGAATCGCCCAGCAGCAGCACTTTGGGGGGGCCAGATTGGGTCATCGTCTGCTCCGCGCCGTCAGTTGGCGAGCCATTCGAGAAGGAAAAAGATCAGCAGGGTCAGCACCAGCACCGCGCCCAGAATCCCCAGGGCGGCCACCACCGCCGTCGCGGACAGGGGCGGCCCCCGCTTGACGGCCCTGCCTCTTTCGATGGCCTCGACCATCGCCTCGTTGCCGGATTCTTCCTTTTTTCTTGTCATGGCGGGTTCCGATGGGATGCGGGTGAAACAGACGAAGCGTCAGCCCATCTCCATCAAAGTAAGCCGCCCGCATGAGAACTCTCCGTTCGGTGACGGGGTGTGGGCCGTGACCCCCGACGCCGAACTACTCGCCCGCTTCGGCGTGGCCCGACGTGGGCGCGGGAACGGTCAGCCCTGGCGGACGCCCGGAGGCGTACCCCGGCCCCAGCAGGTCTACGGGGGTGCGGTCAGGCACGATATTTCCCTTGAGGCCCTGCTGCGCCAGTACGGGCAAGAAGGCGTCCATGACGGCCACTTCGCCGTGAACCAGCCAGACCTGGGGCTGCCCGGCGCTGCTCAGGAAGGCCAGCAGGTCGTCCTGGTCGGCGTGGGCCGAGAAACCGCCGATGGTGTGCACCTGTGCGCGCACCGCCACGTCCTCGCCCATCAGCCGCACGGTGTCGGCCCCCGCCACGATTCGTCCGCCGAGGCTGCTGGGCGACTGGTAAGACACGATAATCAGGTTGGTCGAGGGCTTCCAGAGGTGGTGCTTGAGGTGGTGCTGAATGCGCCCGCCCGTCATCATCCCGTTGCCGGCCATGATGATGGCGGGGCCGTCGTAGCGGTTCAGGCGCTGGGACTCGGCGCTGGTGGTCACGGTGTGCAGGGTGCTGGGCTGGAAGGGGTCTTCGCCGTTTTGCAGGGCGTCGCGCACGGGCGGAATCAGTTCGTCGCCGTACTCGAAATATTCGTGGGTGGCCCGCGCCGCCATCGGAGAATCGAGGAAAATCGGAATGCGCGGGACTTCTCCAGCGTCCATCAGTTCCTTGATGGTGTGGAGGATGGTCTGCGCCCGCTCGATGGCGAAGGTCGGAATCAGAATCTTGCCGTTCTGGCGCACGCTGTCGCGCAGGGCCTGACTGAATTCGGCGAGGGTATCGGGCCAGGAGCGGTGGGTGCGGTTGGCGTAGGTCGTCTCGATGACCACGGCGTCCACGGCGGGCGGCGGCGTGAAGTCGAGTTGCAGGCCGCTTTCCCGGTTGCCCAGGTCGCCCGACATCAGCAGGCGGCCCTCGCCCGATTCGATGACGAGATAAGCACTGCCCAGGATGTGTCCGGCCCGTTGCGGAGTCACGCGCAGGCCCGCAATGCGCTCGGTCTGCCCGAATTCCAGGCTGGGGCGCAGCAGCGCCAGCGTGCGGTGAACGTCCTCTTCCTCGTACAGGGGCGGCAACACCTCATCCTCACGGCCCTGCCGCCGCGCTTTACGCAAATCCTGGCGGTATCCCTCGACCTGAAGCCGCGCCGAGTCGAGCAGCACCGTTTCCGCAAGGGCCGCCGTAGGGGCCGTGCAGTACACCGGCCCCCGGTAGCCCAGCCGCACCAGCAGCGGCAAGCGCCCCACATGGTCGAGGTGCGCGTGGGTCAGCAGCACCGCGTCCAGGCTGGCGGGGTCGAAAGGAAAATCCTCGCGGTTGCGGGCTTCGAGGTCGTCTCCACCCTGGAACATGCCGCAGTCGACCAGCACCTGCCGTTCTCCCAGCCCCAGCAGATGCATGCTGCCCGTCACCGTGCAGGCGGCCCCGAAACTTTGTAATTGCATGCCCAGAGTCTAATGCCACAAAGAGACGAGCGAACGAAGGGAGGCAGACTTGGCCCCATTGTTCAAGATTTCGTTATTCGCCTGTAGAAATAGAAGGCCGTCACGGTTCTTCAGGCAAGGATGAAATGTCGCGGTTTCGAACGACTGTGCCACCTGCGAATGTTCATCTTCACTGTCTCTAAGTCTTGGAGAAATACTGACAGTTGGACAAAATACAATTTACCCAGTCCCTTGTCAATTTTTCTCTCTTTTGATATAAGGTAACTGATATGGCTTATAAGAAACTCAGTGAAGTGGTGATGGAGCTTGAACAGCCCCAACAAAGCGACAAATTTGTCAAGATGTTTCGCGATGCAGTGCGCGATGGAGAAATAGACGCCCTCGACCTCAAAGAGCGTTTCACGATGCCCAAGCAGTACCAGCGCCGGGGTCAGGAAGGAAGCTACACCCGTGATACGCGGGACATGATTTTCCTCGAAACCGACAAGAGTAGCAAATGGATTGAGCAGGCCAGCGCCGCCCTTTCGCAAGTGATGCCGCGTGGTGGGCGTGGTAAGATCAAGCCTTCTATCGAAGCACTCGAAGCGGGCGAACTCGACTTCAAAGAACTGGTCGAGCAAACCCGCCGCAGCATGCAGGCCAAGCACGCCCGTGGTCAGCAACTCGGCAATTCGCGCAAGACCACCAAGAGCAAGAAGAAGTGAAGCAAAGAAGCTGACCTGTTCCCGGAGGACGCCTCGCGTTTGAGGCATCAGGAGTATAGAGTTCACAGCTCAAGGCAAGAGCCACACGGAGAACAGCAGATGAAAAGGGCCACCCGGAAATCCTGGGCGGCCCTTTTCCTTATCCCCCTGGTCTAAAAATTTAACATCGTACTTTCATACGAAATTGGATACAATGTAGACGATGACCAGAAAACGCATCTCAGGCGATAAGCGCCGCGAGGAAATTCTCAATGTTGCCGCCGACCTCTTTATCGAGCATGGGTTCGAAGGGGTCTCGATGGGGAGCCTGGCTTCGGAAATAGGCACCTCGCGCCCCAACATCTACACCTACTTTCCTCGTCTGGAGGCGATTCTGGACGCGCTGCTCGCCGAGCATCTGGCAAGGGCCGAGACTGACCTGATCGCCTGCCTGCAACCCGGACAGAGGCCGGATTTCGGGGTGATGTTCGATGTGCTGAGTCGGCATCGCCGCCTGCTGCTGCTCCTCAACTGCGGCGGCAGCGCCTCCCTGCGGCGCAAACGCGAAGAATTCGACGACGCCATGATTGCCAATCTGGTGACCCATCTCGGCAGCACCCGACTGGCCGAGCGGCCCCAGCTTCTGCCGCTGGTGTCGGGCCTGCTGCGCGGCGTCATCTACGAAGCGGTTTTGCGTGAGAAGCCCACCATCTCTGTCGAGGAACTGCTCCAAGACCTCGGGCCGTTTATCGACGGTGGCGTGCAGAGCGTGCTCGAGCGAAAGCCCCAGGCGTAGTCGGAGAAATTGAACTTCGGCGGGGAGCACCGTCCGGGCAGCGGTAGTGACCCCTTTCGACGGGGGCAGGTCGGTCATGGCGGCCGTGTCCAACTGGCCTTTTCTTTTGAAGGTCGGCCTTCATGCAAGCCTGATTTTCGGGCGCGGCGCGCCGACCTATACTTGCCGTCAAGGAGCGCAAAAAATGCTTGAGGCCAAACTCAGACCGCACCGTGACTACCTTCTCGCCCAGGCCGCAGGCCAGAAACTGTTCCTGCTGCTGACCGTCAAACCCACCGCCGAGGCGCGGCAGGCCCGGCCCGACCTCAGCGTGGTGTTCGTGGTGGACACCTCCGGCTCCATGCGCGAAGTCGTGACCGAACCCACCGAGCGCACCGGGCGCACGACCCAGGTGGACGGGCAGACCTACGAAGTCGTCAAGGGCGGCAAAAACAAGATGCAACTGGTCATCGAGGCCCTGCGCGGCATCGTGACCTCGAACCTGATTCGGCCCAGTGACCGTCTGGCGATTGTCAAATTCGACGACACCGCCGAAGTGCTGGTGCCGTTTACCGCGACCACCGACCAAGGGGGCCTCGCCGCCGCTGTCGAAAAACTCGACTGGTATTCCGGCGGCACGCACATGGGCGCGGGAATGCGGGCCGGGGCCGCGCTGCTGGCGCAGGAAACGGGCAGTCGCCGCATGGTGCTGCTCAGCGACGGCCAAACCTTCGACGCGCCGCTGGTGGACGACCAGATTGGGGCGCTCGCCGGAATGCAGGTGCCCGTGACGGTGGTGGGCGTGGGCGACGAGGTCAACGCCGACCTGCTGACCGCCATCGCCGACCGCACGCAGGGTCAACCGCTGGACATCGTGCCCGACACGCAAAACCCCCAGCCGCCCGCCATTCGCGCTTCCGAGTTGCCCGCCGCGCTGCTGGGCGACCTGCAAAAAGCCGCCGCCGAGGTGGTCACGGGCGTCTCTCTCTCGGTTCGCACCGTCAAGGACGTGGTGCTGGAGCGCGTGACCCGCGTGCAGCCCACGCAGACCGAGGTGGGCCTGAGCGCCGACGCCCCGCTGCCACTGGGCAACGTGGACGCCCAATCCGGCGCGACCTTCGTGCTGGAATTCACCCTGCCTGCGCGTCCCGCCGCCAAGATGCGCCTCGCTCAGCTGGGGCTGACCTACGAAGTGCCGGGCGCAAACTACCGGGGCGAGATTCCGCCGCTGGATGTGGTCGTCGAATTTACTAGCGAGGAAGCGCTGGCAGGCCGCATCGACCCCGAAGTCATGGGCTGGGTGCAGCAGCGCAATATCGAGGGACTGGTGGCCCAGGCGACCCGCGAGGCGCAGAGCAACCCCGAACAGGCCGCCAAGACGCTGGAACAGGCCCGCGCCATGACCCAACGCCTCGGCAACGGCGCGATGACGCAGGCCCTCGACCGTGCCCTGGGCGAACTCGGCAGTTCCAAGACCATCAGCCTCGGCACCGCCAAGACCCTCAAAATCGGAGCCAAGACCCAGACCCTCAGCAGCGACGCCGCCCTGCCCTCCGATGAGGACATCCGCCGGATGACGGGGGCCTGAAGGAAGTGGCCCAACCCTCCAGCTGTCCGTTTTGTGGTTCGTCCGTCTCGCCCGGCGACGCCGCCTGCCGGGTCTGCGGCGCGGCGCTGGGACGTGGCGGGGCCGACGCCCTGCTGACCCTGCCCCCCGGCACAACTTTGCAGGGCGGGCAATACCTGCTCAACCGGGTGCTGGGCCAGGGCGGCTTCGGCATCACCTACGACGCGCAGGACCAGCGGCTCGGCATGCGCGTGGCGGTCAAGGAACTGTTCGTGAGCGGCTCGACCCGGCGCGGACAGACGGTGGTGCCGCCACTCGGCCAGGACGCCGCCCTCTTTGAGGCCACCAAACGCGGCTTTCTGGAAGAAGCGAAGGTGCTGGCCCGCTTCAGCGACCCCGGCATTGTGCGGGTCATGAACTATTTCGAGGAAAACGGCACCGCCTACCTCGTCATGGAGTTTCTGGAAGGCGAGACGCTGGGCGAGGCCATCGAAAAACGCGGGCCGCTGCCGCCGCTGATTGCCGCGCAGGTGGCGGATTCGGTGGCGCACACGCTGGAAATCGTTCATGGGGCGGGGTTGCTGCACCGCGACATCAAGCCCGACAACATCTTCATGCAGCGTTCGGGGCGCATCGTCCTGATTGATTTCGGGTCGGTGCGGGCCTTCGAGACGGGCAAGACGGTGTCGCACACCCGGCTGGTCACGCCCGGTTACGCTCCGCTGGAACAGTACAGCGGCGCCGCCAAATTCGGGCCTTACACCGACATTTACGCGCTGGGCGCGACCCTATATCACGCCCTGACCGGGCAGATGCCGCCCGCCGCCACCGACCTCTCGCTGGGCACTTCGCTGCCGCCGCTGCCGCCCAGCACCCCCGCCAACCTGCGTCACGCGGTTTTGCGGGCGATGGCTCCGCGCATCGAGCAGCGCCCACAGGATGCCCAGGCGCTGCGGCGGATTCTGCGGGGCGAGGGCAGTGAGGCGGCCCCGGCAGCCCCGGCTCCCACGCCTCAGCCTGTGCCTCCACCCGCACCCAAGCGTGCGCCCGCGCCTCAGCCAGTCCCGCCGGTTCCCACGCCGCCGCCCACCGCGCCGCAGGACGTATGGAGCAAACTCAAGGAGTTGCAGCGGCAGGTGGAAGCCGAGCGGCAACCTGCCCCCGCCCGCCGCGCTCCGGCTGCGCCCCGGCCTGTGCCCATTCCCGTGCCCCAGCCTGCGCCCCGCACGGCTCCCCGCAACCAAGCCCAGCCCCGCCGCTCGTCCTGGCCGGGCCGCTTGCTGCTGATTCTGGGCGGCGCAGTGGGTGGGTACTTTCTGGGCGCGTACACCTTTGAGCAGTCGCCCGAGGTGCGCGAACTGGTCTCGCCCGAATTCATGCTGGTGGCGTCGGTGCTGGGCGGCGGAGGGCTGGGGGCGCTGCTGTGGTGGGCCATGCCCGTGGTGCTGCCGCTGCTGGCGGCGTCGGGCACCTATCTCCTATCTCAAAACCTTGGCTATAGGCCGCCCACTGTCATCGCGGCCAGCGTTCTGGCTATCGTGTTCTCGCTCGTGTTGATGAGGTTGCTGCGGCGCATCTAGGCCGCTCGTCCTCTCTTGTTCCCGCTTTTTCTCGCCCCAGGAGGCCCCTATGAGCATCACCTGTCAAGTTTGCGGTACGGTCAACCCCGATGGCACCCAGTTTTGCGAAGGCTGCGGCGTCGAACTGAAAAACCAGCCCACGGCCCCCAGCAACCTCTCCCCCGACTCGGTCACGCCACCTGACCTGACTTCGCCCAGCCTTCCCGCCGCGCCCAGCATCCCGGCCCCCCCGGTCATGCCCGCGCCCAGCCTCGACACCCAGGCGAGTGTTCCGGTTGAGCTGGAGACGCCTGTCGAAACCCCGACCACCGAAGCGGCACCCGCTCAGGACGTATCGGCGGCCCCGGTGGTCATCGAAGCGGTGCCCTCACCCCTCGCCAGTGACGCGAATGCGTCCGACCCCGCCGCGTCGGAACCCGTACTGCCCACCCCTGCCACCAGCGAAGGGGGCGAGGCGGCTCCGACCCTCAACCCCGACCTGACCAGCCAGAGCGACGCCCCGATGACCGACAGCGCCCCGGCGGCGCCCCTCGACGCGCCTGTGGGGGACGTGGCCGCTCCGGTGGAATCCGGTGTGGAAACTAGTGCCGAGAGTGCTGCAACCGTCGCGGCTGCCGCTGCCGAAACCCGCACGGGCGAGGCCAAGCTGGGCATCAAGAAGTTCGGCACGGCGACGGGCGACTTTATCCCGCTTCAGGGCGAGAAGCTGATGGTGGGCCGCTTCGACGCCTCCAGCGGCCCAGTAGACATTGACCTTTCCAGCCTGCCGGGAGCCGAGCACATCTCGCGCCACCACGCCGAGCTGTACCGCGAGGGCGGGCAGTGGTTCGTGCGTGACCTGGGTTCGACGAACGGCGTGTTCGTGCGCAAGGGTGGGCAAACGGCCTTCTCGCCGCGCCTTCAGGAACCCACCCTGCTCACCGACGGCGACGAACTGGCTTTCGGCAACCTGATGCTGACCTTCCACCAGGACGCCTAACCCTTCTGCGCTGAACGCCGACCAGCCGAGCCACCGAGAAGTCGGGCCGTCACCAGCCCCTTCCCGCGTGCCTCGGCTGTCTCATACGCCTTCCGCCTTACCCTGCTTGCCCCCGAGGACCCATGAACAACGATTCGCACGCCATCCCGCAGCCGCCCAGCGAAGTCACCGAAACCGCCGAAACGTCACCACCGCCAGCGACGGTGTTCTATGTCGCGCCTAGCGCCGAAGAACCCGACACCCCCTCTGAAGCTTCGCCTGCGACCGAAGACCCCGCCATCAACCGACTGGAAAGCGAGAGTCCGGCCCCCGACCCAGAAGAATGGGCCGAGGAAAGGCAGGCGGCAGAGGCGGACGTGCCCTCGCCTGCCCCCGAAGTGCCGCCCGCTCCGGCGACAGGCGGGGTCAGCAACGACCTTGAAGAAGAGGTCTACGCCCCCAGCCTGCCCGTGCAAGGGCCGCAGGTCGGTCAGCAGGTCGGAGACTGGCACCTGCAGAGCGACCTGGGACGCGGCTGGTTTATAGCCACCGAGGGCGAAGGCGGCGAGGCCCAGATGGTCTATGTGCGCCCCGACCCTGCCTGGGCCGCGCTGCTCGCCCACCGCCTGCTGCCCCACACCGAGGAACGCGGCGGCGTGCAGGTGGTCGAAGCCGTAGAGGGCCAGCCCCTGCGTCCCGACCCGGCGCACCCGCTGGCGCTGAATGAAGCGGCGGCACACCTGACCGAACTGACGCGGCTGCTGTTCGCACTGGAAAAACAGGGATACGCCCTGACCGACCTCGACCCCGCGCAACTGGTCTGGACGGAAAGCGGCCTGAAACTGCGCCAGCCCCCCCGCGTGGTGCGCCTGGGCGAAAGCGACCCGGCGGCCCTGCGCGACGGCCTGACCGCCCCCGAAGTGATGGCGGGGCAGCCGGCTGGGGCCACGGCGGGCGTCTACCTGCTGGGCGCGATGCTGTACGGCTGGCTGACCGGGCAAACGCCCCCGCCCGGCGGCCCGTCCACCATCGAACTCGCCAGTCTGAGAACCCCCGGCCTGCCGCAACTGCTGGCGGGCATGTTGGCCCCGGCCCCGGCCCGCACCACCCCGGCAGAGTTGCTGACGGCCCTCAAGCGCCTCAGTCCTGCGCCGCTGCCGACCTACCGTGTCGTGGCCCGCACGTCGGTGGGCCTGAATCCCGACCGCCCCGCCAACGAGGACGCCTACGGCTATCAGCAGCAGCAGGTGGCCTCCGACCAGGCCGACGTGCTGCGCCTGCGGGCCTGCGTGTCCGACGGCATGGGCGGCATGGCGGCGGGCGAGGTGGCGAGTCAGGCGGCGGTGCAGGCTTTTCTGGCGTCCGACAAACCCGATTTGCCGGGCATGGTCTGGGACGCCAACGCCGCCGTGCTGGAGGCCATGAACGGGCGCGACGGCGGCTGCACCATCAGCGGCGTGGACATCGTCGGCACGACCATGCAACTGGGGCATGTGGGCGACACCCGCGCCTATGTGCGCCTGGGCGGCGAGGTCAGCCAAATCAGCAAAGACCACTCCTTTGTGGCGGCGATGGTCGCCAGCGGGCAGATGACCCCGGAAGAAGCCCAGGTCAGCCCCGAACGCAACAAGGTGCTGCGTTCGCTGGGCAGCCTGCGTCAGCCGCAGCCCGACTATGTGCAGACCCTCGCGGAGCCGCTGACCCTGGTGGTGGGCAGCCGCGTGCTGCTGGTCAGCGACGGCGTGTGGGGCGAGGTCGAACCCGCCACCCTGACGGAACTGCTGCAAAGCGCCGACTTGCAGGACCTGGTGGACCAACTGGTACAACTGTCGCTGGACGCGGGCGCGCCCGACAACGTGACCGCCCTCGCCATCGAGAGGCTGTCGTGAGGGGCGCCGGGGTTGACGGGGTGCGCCTGTGAGCAACTGCCCCACTTGCGGCGCGGCTGTACCCAGCGGCGCGACCAACTGCCCCACCTGCGGCTCGCCTCTGGGCGGTCATAGCCAGACTTTGCCCCCCGGCACGCTGCTGGCGGGCGGCAAATATCAGCTCGACCGGGTACTGGGGCAAGGTGGCTTCGGCATTACTTATGTGGCCGCCCAGACGCAACTGGGGTCGCGGATTGCCATCAAGGAGCTGTTTCCCAGCGGCTCGACCCGGCAGGGCGGGCGTTTCGTGCTGCCGCCCGCAGGCACCGACCCGGCAGGCTGGGCGCAGGCCAAGCAGGATTTCACCGTGGAAGGCCGCACCGTGGCCCGCTTCAACCACCCCGACATCGTGCGGGTCATGGATTTGTTCGAGGAAAACGGCACCGCCTACCTCGTCATGGAGTTTCTGGAAGGCCGGACGCTGGGCAAGGCCATCGAGGAACGTGGCCCGCTGCCGCCTGCCGAAGTCGCCACCATCGCCTCACGGGTGCTGGGGGCGCTGAGCGTCGTCCACAGCGGCGGAATGCTGCACCGCGACATCAAGCCCGACAACATCTATCTGGACAACGCCGGGCGCACCGTCCTGATCGATTTCGGCTCGGCGCGGGACTTCTCGGCGGGACAGACCATGTCGCACACCCGGCTGGTCACGCCCGGTTATGCCCCGCTGGAACAGTACAGCGGCGCGGCCAAATTCGGGCCGTACACCGACATTTACGCGCTGGGCGCGACCCTCTACCACGCCCTGACCGGACACGCGCCTACCGCCGCCACCGACCGCACGATGGGCACGCCGCTGGCCCCCCTCCCCGCCAGCACGCCCGCTCCGCTGCGCGAACTGATTGAGCGCAGTCTGGAAATCAAAATCACCGACCGCCCGCAGAGTGTGGAGGAAGCCCAGGCGATTCTGGGCCGCGCTGCGCCTGCGCCACAGGCCCGACCCCAGCCGCAAGCCCCAGTCGCGCCCGTGTCCCGTCCCGCGCCTCAGCCGGTGCCACAGCGTGTGCCCGCTCCGCAGCCCGTTCCCCAGCGGCGGCGTGCGCCGGGCTGCGGGTGCCTTTTTCCCCTGCTGCTGCTGGGCGGCGCGGCGCTGTTCGGCATGAATCTGCTGCCGAGCCTGCTGCCTTCCGGGGAAAGTGGGTCAACCCAAAGCCCGCCGAGCCAGACGCAGCCCGTTCCCCCGGTCAGCAACGAAAGCGAGACCGAAGCCCAGACCCCTCCCGACCCGGTAGAACCCGTTCAGCCAGAACTCTTCCCTGGAGTGGCCCCCGAAGAGCCCACGCCGCCCCCCGCCGAGACACCGACAGAACCGCCTGCAGAAGCCACCGAAACCCCTTCAGAAACCCCGGTTACGGAGCCTCCGCAAACGGATGCCGAGGACACCACCGCTCTTACGCCAGACGCCGCGCAGGTCACGGTTTTCGTGTCCGAGGCCAATCTGCGGGCCGCTGCCGACCAGACCTCCGAGGTTTTGGGCACCCTGAACGCGGGGACGACGCTGCAAGTCCTTCAGGAGCAGGACGGCTGGTACGAGGTTCAGACGCCGGAAGGGCAGCGCGGCTGGCTCAGTGGCCGGGTGGCGCAACCCCTCGCCGGGGAGAGCGAGGTGCAAAGCCTCCTCGCGGCGGCCCAGAGCGGCGGCGAAGTCACGCTGGGGCCGGGCGTCTACCTGCTGACCGAACCGCTGATACTGGCGCAGAACACCCGCCTGATTGGGGCCGGACGTGACCGGACCTTCATCGCGTCGGCGGCGGGCGACACCGTGCTGACCACCCGCGCCGACGTGACCGTGAAGGGAATGACCCTGCAATGGAGCGCCGCTACGCCGGGCCGGGTGCTGCTGGCCGAGGGCGGCAAGGTGACGTTGCGCGACGTGCGGCTGACGGGCGCCGTGCGCGACACGGGCAAAAACGAATTCGGCAGTGGCCTGTGGCTGGCCCAGGGGGCCCAGGGCGACGTGCAAGGCAGCGAATTTGTCGGCAACGCTTATGGCGCCTACCTCAGTGACAGCGCCACCCTCAAAGCGTCTCAGACGGGCCTGAGCGACAACAGTGTCGCGGGGGCCATCTTCCTGGACGCTTCGGGAGGCGAGTTGACGGGCTGCTCGTTCGACCGCAACAAGCTGCACGGCCTCGACGTGCAGGGCACGGCTGCCCCACGCATTGCAGACAGTGCCTTCCGGGACAACGGCGGGCGCGGCATCAGCGTGGCGGGCGAAGCCGCCCCCGAAATCACGGGCAGCAAGTTCCAGAAAAATGCCAAGTCGGGCCTCGCCTTCACCGAGTCGGCCAGCGGCAGCGCCAGCGGCAACGACCTGAGCGGCAATTTCACGGGCATTGCCGTCATGGGGCAGGCGCGCCCGGCCCTGACCGACAATGTCATTACGGGCAGCACCGACGCGGGCCTGACCTACTCCGGCAGGGCGGGCGGCAGTGCCAGCGGCAACACCGTGAGCAGCAGCGCCAAACCCGGCATCTCGCTGTGGGAAGAAGCCAAGCCGACCCTCGAAGGAAACACCGTGCAAGGCGGCACGCAGAGCGGCGTGGTCTATGCCGACTCGGCAGGCGGAGCGCTGCGTGGCAACCAGATTCTGGACAACGCCTTGCACGGCCTGTTGGTGTCGGACAGCGCCGCTCCCGAGGTCACCGACAACACCTTCAGGGGCAACGGCAAATCAGCCGTGCTGTACAAGGCCCAGTCCGGCGGCAGCTTCAACGGCAACACCTGCACGGGCAACGGCGGCGACCTGATCGAGTTGCAACTGGCTGACCCCCTCTCCGGCCCTGACCTGTCCAAAGCGGCCTGCGCGGTTCAGGCCCAGACAAGCTGGTAACCCTCCCACAAGGTTGGCGTTGCGAGGAAATCTGGAAACGAATGGGAGACCATGATCCGTCACGGTCTCCACGATCAGTTCCTTCGCGTAATACGGGGCTGGGCCTCACCGCTCTCCAGGCAGTCAGGGTCTCTGGCCTCCTCAACCTAGGCTTGCGAGTGCCTCCCCAATGTCCTGCTCGCCGGCCACCACTTCGAAGGTCTGGCGGATGGTAGAGGGCTGTTCGAGACAGGCCAGCACTACCCCTGCGACATCGTCACGCGAAATCATGCCGCTGAGCAGTGTCTTCGCTACCCGAATGCGTCCTGTTCCGGCTGCATCGGTCAGGCCACCGGGCCGCACAATCGTCCAATCCAGCCCACTCGACTGAATGTGGGCGTCCGAGACGGCTTTGACTCGCAGAACGGCGGCCAAGAAAGGCGGCATCTGCTCGGGGCGGTCCACGGCCAGACTGCTGACCACGATGAAGCGGCGAAGTCCACGCGTTTTGAGGGTATCGGTCACGCGAATCAGGGCGTCGCGGTCAATAGCCTCGTAGTTGCCACCCGCGCCCGCACCAGCCGCCCAGATGACGGCGTCCGTGCCGTCCAGCACGCCTTCCCAGTCGCCCAGTAAGTCACCCACAACCGCTTCCAGGCCAGCTTGCCTGAGCCGCTCGGCCTGCTCAGGCTGACGAACGAGGGCGCGCACGGTATGTCCATGCGCCGCCGCCTGAAGACCTACGCGCCTACCGACGCCACCTGATGCACCAAAAAGAGCGAGCTTCATAATTTTACCTCCAAGGGAAGGGGAAAGCAGTGAGTCGGGCCATGTGTTCCATTCTATAGATTGGCCCTGATTAGTCAAATTTGACTAAAACATATATGACTAGTCAAGACCGATCCATGGATAAACATCGTCTGCTTTTTGGCTTTCACCTTGGCAGCTATGGGGGTATGTTCGTCAGTTCCTGTTCGCCTACCGTGCAAACCGAGAACCCAGATGGCTCAAAAGGGTCAGCCTTTTGGAAACAAACGCCGAATGACATCTCGCTCGACTGCTCAGCAAAACGCGAATCAGGGAGCATGAGAAGCAACGTCGCGCCTACACTCCGCTATATCAGGTGACCGATGAGCGGGCCAGCTGCCGATCTTGAAAGGATTTGGTGGCGACAATGGACGCCAGGAGCAGCAGTTCGAATGCATTGGTAGCGGCGGCGCTTTCAATAGGCAACTCGACCGCACTTCCAACAGTCATGACCACAGCCCCCACGAAGAGCCACGGCCAGCCCTGCTTTCTCCAAATCATGCCGCCCACGACGATAAGGACTGCAGCCACGATCAGAACCATGAGGGGTGGACCATCGGCTGGGAGCGCGTTCGTGTAAGACAGCGTGCCGTATTCGTCGCGTGGAACAATCCGCAGGCCACGCAGTTCGGTGAGGTATTCCAACGCGACAAGGCCCAACGTAGCGACAATCGAGAAGGCCTGGAAGCCTGCCCCCTGGGCCCAGCCGAAGCCAGCACGTTTCAGCGCGTGCAGTGCCCAAGCCACCAGCACGGGGGTGACCGCTGCATGAATCCAGAAACGGGCCAGATTAAGGCTATGGAGCAGCGACCCGTCACCCAGAAAACGGCCCACACCGATGATCAGATTGTCGTACACGAGTGCAGCCAGAACCAGGAGCGGCAGGTTCGCTGGTGTTCGCCAACCATGCCTGTTGGCCAGGGTGACTCCCCAACTCAGCAGGGCCAGATAGGCCACTGCAAAGCCCAGAAAAAGAAATACGGCGATTAGGGGTTGACAAATCGGGGTGGGGTGTGGAAAGGGGATGAGGTG
>NZ_JAUNHK010000031.1 GCF_030523985.1 Deinococcus sp. | reverse complement strand
CGATCCGCGAAGGTGGCCGTACCGTCGGCGCAGGCGTCGTTTCCAAGGTCCTGGAATAAGGTTCACACCGGTTATCCGGTAGGGGGGAGGTCTAGCGGCCTCCTCTTTTTTGGCTTCCTGTTTACTCCATTGGGAACAACAGACTTGCGTCAAATAGCATGAAGCCATGCTTGAGGACGGGACTCGCTTACCTCTTTCATCCGCTCTCTCAGCGGCAGAACTGGCGAACCTTTCCCTCAGCCCGGTGGCACAGGTGCGGGCAGCAGTGGCGGCGCATCCCAACACGTCGCCTTATATCCTGGGTTTGCTGGCCGCCGAGTTTCCAGCGGAGGTGCTGGGCAATCCAGCGCTCCCCCTGCTGCGGCTGGCCGACCCTGGCTTGATATTCCGTTGGCCTGCGGCTTCGTTGCTGGCTCTGGTTCGGCAGCTCGATACGCCCACCTGGTTGAGAACGCAGGTCTCCAGGCACCCGAATGCCGAGTTGCAGGTCCTTCTCGCCAGTCATCCAGCCCTGACGTTGGAGGAGATGCACAACTTGCGCGTTCATCCTTCGTGGCTGGTTCGTGCCCGTCTGGCTGCGCGGGAGGACTTGCCCCCGGCCCTGCTGCAAGGATTGGCCGAAGACACCCACTACGCAGTCCGGCTGGCTGTGGTGTCGCGTGCGAATTTGACTGCTGACTGCCTACGTGACTTTCTGAACGACCCCTCACGTTTCGTCCGCCAGGAAGCCCTGCGCCGCACGCGGACTGGCGAACGAAATACAGAAAGTTCGGGCGATGGTGGACACCAGCAAGTCGAGTGATTATACTGAGAATGTTGCCCGCCAGACGGCGGGTTTTTACCAGCGCGATAACACGCAAGAGCGGGCGCTGGGAGCAGCTTTTCTCCGCACAGGAGAAGGCCGCGCAAAGGAGAGCATCATGGCGAAAGACGGACCTCGTATCATCGTGAAGATGGAAAGCAGCGCTGGGACTGGTTTCTACTACACCACCACCAAGAACCGCCGCAACACCCAGGCCAAACTGGAACTCAAGAAGTATGACCCCGTTGCCAAGAAGCACGTGGTCTTCAAGGAGAAGAAGGTCTGAAGCCTGCCGCTGGCTTTTCTGTTTTGAAGAGCCGGGCAGCTTCGGCCTCTTTCTGCCGTTCCGGCGGGTAGAGACATGAACCTGATTCAGTATTTCCGTGAAGCCCGCGAAGAACTCGCGCGGGTCACGTGGCCCAGTGGCCGGGAAGTCATCGAGGGAACACAGGCAGTGCTTATCTTCGTCATTGCGCTGACCCTGATTGTCTGGGTACTGGATATGCTGTTCGGGACGGGTATCCGGGCCGCTCTGGAGTGGAGGTAAACATATGAGCATCGAATGGTATGCCGTCCACACCTATGTCGGGCAGGAAGACCGTGTTCAGGAGCAGTTGATGGACCGTGCTCGCCGCCTGGGGATGTACCGCACCAAGATTTTTCAGGTGCTTCAGCCTGAAGAGGACGCGGTCGAACTCCAAGAGGGCGGCAAGAAGGTCAACGTTAAGCGCAAGCTGTTCCCCGGTTACGTCTTTGTACAGATGGATGTCGAAGACGACGACGCGCCGGGTGAACTGGGCGAGTCCTGGGAAGTCGTGCGCGGCACCAGTGGCGTGACCGGCTTCGTGGGTACGGCGACCCGTCCTGTGCCCCTGTCTCCCGAAGAAGTGCAGCGCCTCCTGACTTCGGTCGGCGTGGCCTCGCAGCCGGTGGCCGAAGAAGCCCCCCGCATCAAGGTGGATCTCAAGGTGGGCGACATGGTGCGCGTCACCTCCGGTCCCTTCGCGGATTTCAGCGGTGTCGTGGGCGAAGTCAATGCACCTCAGGCCAAAGTCAAGGTGCTGGTCAGCATTTTCGGGCGCGAAACGCCGGTCGAACTGGACTTCTCGCAGGTCGCCAAGTAAGTCGTCGCCGGGGCTGTGCTCCGGTGGGCGCTTCCAGGCAAAGGCGGGGTTGGCAAAGACAGCACCGAACCGCTACAATCAAAAAGTTGCTGTCCGCTTCCAAGCAGGCAGAACTTAGCGTCAGCACCCCACCCTGGAGCGGTGTACGGTTGGGGGAGCTAAGGAGGAATTACGAATGAAGAAAGTCGCAGGGATTGTCAAACTGCAACTCCCGGCGGGCAAGGCCACCCCAGCCCCCCCCGTCGGTCCCGCGCTCGGTCAGTACGGCGCGAACATCATGGAGTTCACCAAGGCGTTCAACGCCCAGACCGCCGATAAGGGTGACGCCATCATCCCCGTAGAAATCACCATCTACGCGGACCGTTCCTTTACCTTCATCACCAAGACCCCGCCCATGAGCTACCTGATCCGCAAGGCTTCGGGCATCGCCAAGGGCAGCTCGACCCCCAACAAGGCCAAGGTCGGCAAGCTGAACTGGGACCAGGTGCTGGAAATCGCCAAGACCAAGATGCCCGACCTGAACGCGGGCAGCCTCGAAGCTGCCGCCAACACTGTGGCTGGCACCGCCCGCAGCATGGGCGTGACCGTGGAAGGAGGCCCCAATGCCTAAGCATGGTAAGCGCTACCGCGCTCTGGAAGGCAAGGTCGACCGCAACAAGCAGTACTCCATCGACGAGGCTGCCGCGCTGGTCAAGGAAATCGCCACCGCCAAGTTCGACGAAACGGTGGAAGTCCATTTCCGCCTCGGCATCGACCCCCGCAAGAGCGATCAGAACGTGCGTGGCACGGTTGCCCTGCCCCACGGCACGGGCCGCAGCGTGCGCGTGGCCGTGATCACCAAGGGTGAAAACGTCCAGGCTGCTGAAGCCGCTGGTGCAGACGTGGTCGGTAGCGACGAACTCATCGAGCGCATCGCTGGTGGCTTCATGGAATTCGACGCCGTCGTGGCGACCCCCGACATGATGGCCCAGATCGGTCAGAAGCTCGCCCGTCTGCTCGGGCCGCGTGGCCTGCTGCCCAACCCCAAGAGCGGTACGGTCGGTCCCGACGTGGCCGGCATGGTCAAGGGCCTCAAGGCTGGCCGCATCGAGTTCCGTAACGACAAGACCGGTGTGGTTCACGCGCCGATCGGCAAGGCCAGCTTCGAAGCGGGCAACCTCAGCGAAAACTACCAGGCCCTGATTTCGGCCCTCGAGTCCGCCAAGCCTGGTACCGCTAAGGGTGTGTTCCTGCGTAGCGCCTACCTGACCACGACCATGGGGCCGAGCATTCCCCTGGCCCTGGGCAGCGCCAGCGCGACGGCCTAAACCTGCAAGAGCAGCGGGGACTGAGGGCTGACCCTCCCCCCGCTGTGCCTGAATACGGCATTCCGGTGCTTCTTCGCACCTGTTGACGACAGCAATTCGCCCTCATTCCGGCATCCAAGACAGCGGGGACGCTAGCCACGTTTAAATATCCCGCCGAGTTGTCAGGTGAAAGCGCATTCGTGCGGTGAAGTACCTGAACTTGTTCACCACAGAGGAGGTCAAACGTGGCGAACGAAAAGAACCAGCAGACGCTGGGCAGCCTCAAGGAAAGCCTCCAGGGCGTCGAGACGTTCTACGTCGTCGATTACCAGGGCCTGACCGCTGGGCAGCTCTCCAGTCTGCGCAAGGACATCCGCGAGAAGGGCGGGCAACTGATTGTTGCCAAAAACACGCTCATTAATCTGGCCCTGCAAGACGGCGGCCGTGACTTCTCGGCAGAACTCAAGGGGCCCAGCGCCATTGTGCTGGCCCATGAAGACCCCGCCGGGGTTGCCAAGGCGCTCAAAGACGCCGCTGGCGGCAACGACAAGGGTATTCCTGCCGTCAAGGCCGGCTTTGTCGAAGGCAACAAGGTGGACGTGGCCGTCGTGCAGCGTCTCGCCAGCCTCGGCAGCAAGCAGACCCTGCAAGGCGAATTGGTCGGCGTGCTCAGCGCCCACCTCAGCAACTTCGTGGGCATCCTTGAAGCCTACAAGACCAAACTGGAAGGCGAAGGCGCTTAATCGCCCGCTTCCAACTCAGTACAAATCCAATTCCCGGAGGACACACTCATGGCATACGACAAACAAGCTCTTATTGACCAACTCGGACAACTCACCATCATGGAACTCGCCGACCTCATCGACGGCCTGAAGGAAACCTGGGGCGTGACCGCCGCTGTGGCCGTGAGCGGTGGCGGCGCTGCTGCTGCCGGCCCTGCTGCCGAAGAGAAGACCGAGTTCGACGTGGTGCTGGTTGACGCTGGCGCGAGCAAGATCAACGTCATTAAGGAAATCCGCGGCATCACCGGCCTGGGTCTGAAGGAAGCCAAGGACATGAGCGAGAAGGGCGGCGTGCTGAAGGAAGGCGTTGCCAAGGAGGAAGCCGAGAAGATGAAGGCCCAGCTCGAAGCCGCTGGCGCCAAGGTCGAACTCAAGTAATCTTCCCCAACCGGAATGCAGCCCCCAGCCCACGTGGTTGGGGGTTTTTCGTACGCTCTGGGCGTCGGCTCTGGCTATACCCGCCCGCTGCTTTTGCATGGCGGGGCAAGTATTGTAGAGGCTATTAGCAGTTCTCCGAATTGCGCGGGCGGCGGTGCTGTTCCGACGCCCGCTCCATTCTCTGCTTCGCAGCTTTGCAAGTCCGCACTGCTCTTCGTTTTGCTCTCGCTCTGCTCGCCAAAAAGCTGTGCCATCTTTTTGCCAAATGCTTTCAGGAGACCGCCATGCCTATGAACTATGACCCAGGCCAGAAGTTTTTCGACGAGATGTTCACCTCGTCTGGCGAACTGCGCCCTCACTATGAGGGAGTCCGGAAATATCTGGAACAGTTGGGTCTGCCGGAATTCAGCCGCCGCACCGAACTGCTCGACGTCGCTTTTCGCAATCAGGGCATCACGTTTACCGTGTATGGCGACAACCAGGGGACCGAACGGACGTTTCCCTTCGACCCGGTGCCGCGCATCATTCCTGCCGGAGAGTGGGCGCACCTGGAAGCGGGCCTGACCCAGCGTGTTCGCGCCCTCAACGCCTTTCTGAACGACATTTACCACGAGGGGCAGATTTTGGCGGACGGTGTTATCCCCTCCGAACTGGTCTACACCTCGGCCCATTTCCGGCGCGAGGTTCATGGGCTGAACGTGCCGCAGGGCATCTATACCCATATCGTCGGCACCGACCTCATCCGGGACGAAAAGGGCGAGTATCTGGTGCTGGAGGACAATCTGCGTTCGCCCAGCGGTGTGTCCTATCTGCTGTCCAACCGGGACGCCATGCGGCGCATTTACCCCGGCATGTTCGAAGGACAGGGGGTGCGCTCGGTGCAGCACTACGCGACGGCGCTGCTGGCCCTGCTTCAGTCCATGTCGCCGCGTGAAGACGGCACGGTGGTGGTGCTGACGCCCGGCATGTACAACTCGGCCTACTTCGAGCACGCTTACCTGGCGCAGCAGATGGGCGTGGAGCTGGTCGAAGGTCGTGACCTCTTTGTGGACGGTGGGCGCGTCTGGATGAGAACCACGGGCGGGCGGCAGCAGGTGGACGTGATTTACCGCCGCGTGGACGACGATTTCCTTGACCCACTCGCCTTCCGGGCAGACAGTGCGCTGGGCGTGGCTGGACTGGTCGAGGTCTACCGTCAGGGCCGGGTCGCCATCGCCAACGCCATCGGCACCGGGGTCGCGGACGACAAGGCCGTGTACGCCTATGTGCCGGAAATGATTCGGTACTACCTCAACGAAAAGCCGCTGCTCAACAACGTGCCCACCTACCTGGGTTGGAATCCCGACCATCTGGCCTACATGGTGGAGCACGCCGCCGAACTGGTGTTCAAGGGCGTGGGCGAGGCGGGCGGCTACGGCATGCTCATCGGCCCCGCCGCCACCCGGCAAGAAGTCGCGGAGTATGTCGAGAAGGTCAAGGCCGCGCCGCGCGAGTTTATCGCTCAACCCGTCGTGGGCCTCTCGCGGCACCCGACGTTCTACAGCGACACCGACGCCTTCGAGCCAGCGCACATTGACCTGCGCCCCTACATTCTGGTCGGACCGGATCATGTGACCATCGTGCCCGGTGGCCTGACCCGTGTGGCTCTGCGGCGCGGCAGCCTGGTGGTCAACTCGTCGCAGGGGGGCGGTTCCAAAGACACCTGGGTGCTCGACCACGACGGCCCCCTGCCCTCCGCCGCCATGAGTCAGCTTCTGGGCGGCAATAAGGGGCTGGCACCAGGGCAGAGTCAGTCGCAGAGCCAATCCCAGAGCCAGAGCTTGGGCGGGCAGACACAGAGCCAGAGCCAGTTTCAGGGGGGCTTCGGGGCTGTTCCGCTGGGTCTGGACAGCAGCCAACCGGAGCGCCGTGAGGCCCTGGCGGGCGAAGCACAGGTCAATGCCTACGAGCAGAGCCACGAAGAAACTGGACAGCCGCCGGAATTGACAGGGGGAGCCGCGCCGGAGGCCCAGGCCCAGGCGCAGCATTCGTACCAGCAGCAACTGGAAAAGACGGAGCTGGCCCATTCGGACGCCGCCAAATCGCCCCTGGAAGTCGAGATGGAGGCGCAAGACGCCGTGCATCCGCCCCTAATTGAGCCTTTTGACCGCAAGGAGAACGACTGATGCTGCTGTCTCGTCTGGCTGAAAACCTGTTCTGGATTGGGCGCTATGTGGAGCGGGCCGAAAACACGGCGCGTCTGCTGAACGTCAACTACTTCGCCAGCCTGGAAATGGGCGGGCGGGCCCGTGAAATCTGGCTGCCGCTGCTGGAACACACGGGTGGTCAGGCCGAGATGCGGGCCAAATACGGGCGCATCGACAGCCGTTCGGTGAGTGCTTGGCTGGCCTTTGACCGCGACAACCCTTCCAGCATCGCCAGTTCGGTGTCGCGGGCGCGGGAAAATGCGCGTGGCCTGCGCGACCGGATTCCCAGCGAAATGTGGGAGTCGCTCAACCGCACCTACCTGTCGCTGTGCTTCGAGGGCAGCAATCTGCTGGAGCGCGACGGTCTGTTCGAATACTGCAACGCGGCGCGGGACGCCTCGCAGATGTTCTTCGGTATCGCCTTCGCCACCCTGCCGCGTGACGAGGGCTGGTCGTTCATGCGGGCCGGGCAAATGCTGGAGCGCGGCGATAACGGGGTGCGCGTCCTGCAAAACCGCCTGCGCGGAATCGACGCGGCCCCCATGGCTGACCCGGCAGGCCACGCGATGCAGGCGCAGCGCTGGGTGAGCGTGCTGAAGGGGTCGAGCGCCTACGAAGCGTACCGCAAGCGCGTCCACACCGGGATCGACCCGCAGCGCATCAGCGAATTTTTGCTGCTGGACGAGTATTTCCCGCGCAGCGTGCGCTACAGCGCCGCGAACCTGCACGAAGCGCTGGAACAAATCGAGCGCTGGCATCCGGGACAGCATCCCGAGATTCTGCGGCTTTCGCGCTGGCTGGTGGCCCGGTTGCAATACGCCCGAATCGAGCACATCGTGGACAACGACGAGCCTTCGCTGGAGGAGTTGCTGGGCGACTTCAACCGAGTCGGGGCGGCCATTACGGCGGCCTACTTCCAGCAGGAATAGGCAGGCTGCGGCAGCCTCGTTCACGGTCAGCCACTACACTTGGGGCTATGCCCCACGTCATCAGCTTCATCAATCTCAAAGGGGGTGTCGCCAAGACCACCACGACGGTGCAACTGGCGGACACCTTCGCCTTTATGCGCCGCCAGAAGGTGCTGGTGATCGACCTCGACCCCCAGACCAACGCGACCCTGGCGCTGATAGGCGAGCGGCGCTGGGAAGAGGCCGACGAGCGCGGGCAGACACTGGCGCACCTGTTTCTGGATTTGCTGAGCGGCACGCGGCACTTCGACCCCGAAAAGGCCATCGTGCGCGGGGCCAGCAACCTCAACAGCATTCCCGCCGACGTGCTCGACCAGTTGCCCGCCGACGTGCAGTACGGGCGGGTGGATGTGCTGCCCAGTTCCATCCGGTTGATTGACGTGCAAGACCGGATGCAGGACATCGCCAACCGCACCAACTTCAGCCTCAGCCCCATGAGCGTGGTGCAGCGGTTCGTGGGGCCGCTGTTTGACCGCTACGACTACGTTCTGATTGACTGCCCGCCCAACCTCGGCTTTATCACGCAGAACGGTCTGGAAATCAGCGACCACTACCTGATTCCCACCATTCCTGACCGCATGAGCACCTACGGCATTCCGCAAATTGCGGGCAAAATTGACCAGCTGCGGCGCGACAGGCAGCTCAAAATTCGGGCGCTGGGCGTGGTCGTCACCAAATTTCAGAGCAATTCTTCGCAGCACAAGCAGGGGATGCTCAACCTGCCTGCCCAGCTTGAGGCGGCCTTTCGCTACACCACCGAGGACACGCCACCGATTCTGGAAACGGTGCTGCCCCAGACCAACGCCAGTGCCGAAGCCATGCTATTTGAGCGCGAGGTCAAGAATTACCCGACCAAATATGGCAACAGCAAAGTCGGCGGGCAGGAAGCCTACAAGTACGGCTTAGACCTGGCGGCTGAAATTGAAAGCCTGCTGGGTGCGGAGGAGACGAGCGATGCGTGAACTGCTGACCGACCTGTGGCGCATTTTCAAGCTGGTGGCGGGCATCTGCATCGGGCCGCTGCTGATTTGGGGTGTGTTGGTGCTGCTGGGCGTGCTGAAGTAGTTCGGAGCTGCTCGACGCCTAACGCTTAAACGCCAGGAGCCGCCTCGGAAGGACATGTACTGACGTTTAGAGTATTTGACATAAAAAGACACCCCCTCCCCTTGCTTTGCAAGGCCCTCTGCAAGCAGCTCTAACGAGTCCCCCATCAAGGGAGAGGGTCGGAAAAGGCGAACTCATTCTTTTGTCAAATGTTCTAGCGCTTGGCTTCAGCTCAGCTTCAGCCAGTACCAGTCGTGCCGCCCCAGTTGCATGGCGTAACCATCTTCGCCAATGGTGGGGAAGGTGGCTGCGCCCGTGACCGTCATGGGGGTTTTGCCCGCGTATCCGCTCAGGCTGAGGTGGGCACTCTGGGCGTTGGCGGCAAAGTTGCAGACAATGAGCAGGGTTTCGTCTGCTGACTGGCGGGTAAAGGCCAGCACAGCGGGGTTGTCGGTGTCCACAAATTGCAACTCGCCCGTGGCAAAGACGGGGTGCTGGCGGCGAATTTCCAGCAGGCGGCTCGTCCAGTGCAGCAGGCTGCCGGGGTCGGCTTCGGCGGCGGCGACGTTCACGCGCCCGTAACCGTACACGGCGCTGTCGTTGGGCGGGAAAAAGCACTGCTCGCGGGCCGCCGCCGAGAAGCCGCCGTTGACGCCCGCGTTCCACTGCATCGGGGTGCGGCAGCCGTTGCGGTCGCTGAGGCTCAGGTCGTCGCCCATGCCGATTTCGTCGCCGTAGTACAGGATGGGTGAGCCGGGCAGCGCGAGCAGCACGCTGTTGAGCAGCTCGATGCGGCGGCGGTCATTGTCCAGCAGCGGCGCGAGGCGGCGGCGAATGCCCACGTTGATTTTCATGCGGGGGTCGGGCGCGTAGGCGGCGTACATGAAGGCCCGCTCCTCCTCAGTCACCATTTCCAGCGTCAGTTCGTCGTGGTTGCGCAGGAAAGTGCACCACTGCCCGAAGCTGGGAATGGCGGGCAGGCGGCCCATGATTTCGCGGATGCTGGTCGTGTCCTCCTTCTTGAGAGACATGTACAGGCGCGGCATCACGGGAAAGTTGAAGCACATGTGGAACTCGGGGTCTTCGTCGGTGCCGAAGTATTCCACCACTTCTTCGGGCCACTGGTTCGCCTCGGCCAGCAGCAGGCGGCCTGGGTACTCGGCGTCCACCATGCGGCGCATTTTCTTGAGGATGTCGTGGGTTTCGGGCAGGTTCTCGCAGTTGGTGCCCTCGCGCTCAATCAGGTAGGGCACGGCGTCCACGCGGAATCCGTCCAGCCCGAGGTCCAGCCAGAAGCGGGCAGCGCCCAGCAGTTCGTCCACCACTTTGGGGTTGTCGTAGTTCAGGTCAGGCTGACTGGAAAAGAAGCGGTGCCAGTAATACTTGCCCGTCTGCTCATCCTTCGTCCAGTTGCTCGTCTCGGTGTCGGTGAAAATGATGCGTGCGCCGCTGTATTCGGTGCCCGTGTCGCTCCAGACGTAGTAGTCGTAGAAGGGGTTGTCCGAGCCGTCGGGGAGCTTTGGCCCCTTGCGGGCTTCCTGAAACCAGTGGTGGTCGCTGCTGGTGTGGTTGGTCACCAGGTCGCCAATCACGCGCAGGCCCCGCGCATGGGCTTCGCGCAGGAACACCTTGAAGTCGTCCAGCGTGCCCAGGTCGGGGTGAATGTTCAGGTAATCCGCCACGTCGTAGCCGTCGTCGCGCAGTGGGCTGGGAAACCAGGGCAGCAGCCACAGCACGTCCACGCCGAGGCTTTTCAGGTAGTCCAGCCGACTGGTCAGGCCGGGAAAGTCGCCTTTGCCGTCGCCGTTGCTGTCCTGAAAGGTGCGAACGGAGAGTTCGTAGAAGACGGCGCTCTTGTACCACTCTGGATGCTGCGAAGTCATGGCGAGATTGTAGCGAGTTCGGGATTGGAAGCGTTACCAGCCTCCCGACCTGCATACGCCCTCTGCGCTCTGGGACAAGAAATGACGCCCCAGCCGAAAAATTTCTGGAGCGGCGCATAAAGTTGACATTTGGCGTATTCGGCTCTATTCTTTTTCTATCACCGCCCAACAAGGCGGATTTTTTATTTTTGCCCGTTCGCCATCGGCAGCAGCGTTCCCGGAAAACCTATGAGCGCGACGGTGTGCCAGCCGCCCTGTCTGTCACCGCTGGCGGTGTCCACTTCCTGCTGTAGCCGCTGCTGCAAGTCGGTCATCAGCGCCGCGTAGCGTTCGCGGGGCAGGCGAAACTGCTGCACCAGCACGCCGCGCCGCTCGGTCTGCCAGTCGGGGGCCAGCGAGGTGGCGGCGTCCCGCGCAAAGTCCATCAGCACATACTCTCGCGCTGGGTCGGCTTCTTCCCTTGAGGCCGAAGTCAAGAAGGCTTCGGTCAAGGCGGTCAGCAGCGGCAGCAGGTCGGGCGCCAGCACGAAGCGGGTGGCGACAGCCTGCAGCTTTTGCCCGCGCCCTTCGCCCTCGGCGGCTTCCAGCAGGCCCAGTTCATGCAGTTTGCCGACGTGGTAGCTGATTTTGCTGGCACTCTCGCCCATGCTGCGGGCGGCTTCGCTGGCGGTGGTCGCCCCTGCAAATTGCCCCAGCAGGTGAAACCCGTAGTGCGGGTGCAGCAGCGTCAGCAGTTCTTCTTCGCGGCGGACGGTGTAGGTTTTTGGCATGGCCCTACTGTGCACCGTGCCCATTTCAAATGGGAGGCGGAATTTTGAAACACCCCGCCGCCTGCACCAGCATCCGGGCGTAGTGGGCGGCTCCCCGACGCTGGGCGAGTTGCACGAAGGGTTGGGCGAGCCGCGCCAGGGGAACGGCGGCCCGCGAAAAGGTCATCAACTCGAACCAGACTACGCCCGCCGCGTCCTGTTCCAGCAAAAAGCGTTCCTCGCCGCGCACCAGATGGCCTGCCAGTGTGCCGTAGCCAAAGCCGAAGCGCCCCGGCTCATCTATCCGGTACAGCACCCGGTTGGCGATGAGGCTGTACAGGCCCCACTGCCCGCGCCCAAAGGGGCCGAAATGCCGCACCAGCAGCGCCACCGTGTCGCCTGAACGGTAGCCTTCTGCGCGCTGAAGCGGCTGCACCCAGCCCTGAAACATGGTTCCGCCCTCAAGTGCAGCCCTGGCCCGCTCCCAGCAGGCCGCGCCCTGACCGACCCGTACGCGATGCTGTCCCTGACGTGACCACGTCGGCAGGCGTCCGTCCAGCGTCCAGCCCGTCTCGGGGTAGTTGGGCTGCTGCGAGCGGCTGATGTTCAAAAAAGCGCGAATCTGTGCGGGCGACGGTGGGCGCAGCAGAAACATTCGGGCTGCTCAGTCCCCGGCGGGGCGCAGCGATTCTTCCAGGCCCCGGTGCGGGCGGGGGCGCAGGCCCTCTTGCCGCAGACGGTCACGCACCTGCTGGCAGCGGCAACCGCGCACCTTGCACAGCAGCGCCTCGGGGTCGTGCGAGAGCAGCGTCATGGTGGCGTCCACCAGGTCGCGCACCCGGTAGAGCCGCAGCGTGGCTGGCCCGACCTGCTCGCTCTGACCCCGCACATACGGTTCCAGCGTGGCGAAATCTGCCGAGCAGTTGGGAAAGGCGGTGGGGGCCACCTGCCCGTCCAGCGGCACCCAGCGCGTCAGCAGCGGCACACCGGCCAGATGCTCGCCGTAGTGAATGGTGGTGTTGCTGCCGAAATCCACACCCATCAGCAGCGCGTAGCCGTCGAGGTCGTACAGGGCGCCGATGGGCCGGTAAGGGCTGTCGAGCGACTGCGAGCGGGTCACGAGTTCGGCGGCAGCGCCCATCGCCACGAAGCTGAGGGTGGGGTGAAAGGAGCGCCGCGCCTCGGCCCGTTCCACCATTTCCTGCGGCACCCGCCCAATGTCGCGGCTGACCCGCGTGTCGCGGTGGAAGGTGGTGCGAATGGGCGAACTGGGCCGCGAAAGCAGGGTCGCGTAGGTAAAGGACGGAGCCGCCAGCGTCGCAGTGCGCTCGAACAGGCTGTTGACCACGGTTTTGGCCCCACCTTCCAGCTGTCCGAAAGAACGCAGACTGGCGTGGACAATGACATGCTGTGAACCGTCCAGGCCCAGAGCATCCAGACCCCGATTCAGGTCGGCAGCGGTGACGACGGGGCGGCGGCGCAGGTTCAGCACGCCCACAAGTGTAGCGTCCCAGGCGGCCTGTGCCCCCGCAGCCGCTGCCATTCGAGACAGGGGAGGGTGACCATCAGCTTGTCTATCCTCAGACGCTCAAAAGGGCAATACGCGGAAAACATTTTGCAAAAAAGCCGCCTTAATCTTCCAGATGTCACCTGGAAACTGAAATTTGTACAGGCTGAGGGATAGCATTTTGCACCCCCCTTCTCTATACTCCGGGGTGATAGTCGGACAGGCGGTTTGGGGCAAAATCACGGTGACCCGCTCCCACGCTTTACCGCCGACCTGCCCGCACAGAGGAGCCGCATGACCCAGCAGAACTTCGACGTAACCTCGGTGGCCCGCAACTGGCGTGCCGACGCCAAGCAGACCGCCAGCCCCACCGAACTGGTCAGCAGCCTGTTTGCCAGCGACGTGCTGACGCTCGACCAGCTCAAGGCCCGCCTGAGCAAGTCCGACTTCCGCAAGTTGCAGGCCACCGCCGAGCGCGGTGAAACCCTCGACGCTTCCATTGCCGACACGGTGGCCCTCGCCATGAAAACCTGGGCGATGGAAAAGGGCGCGACCCACTACACCCACTGGTTCCAGCCCCTGACCGGCAGCACCGCCGAAAAGCACGACTCCTTCCTCAACCCGGCGGGTGACGGCATGGCGATCATGTCGTTCTCCGGCAAGGAACTGATTCAGGCCGAGCCGGACGCCTCCAGCTTCCCCTCGGGCGGTCTGCGGGCCACCTTCGAGGCGCGTGGCTACACCGCTTGGGACCCCTCCAGCCCCGCGTTTATCGTGCGGCACACCAACGGCGCGACCCTCTACATCCCCAGCGTGTTCGCGTCGTGGAAGGGCGAGGCGCTCGACCTCAAGATTCCGCTGCTGCGCTCCATCGAGGCGCTGAACAATGCCGTGACCCCCGCGCTCAAGTTGTTCGGGGCCAGCGAAGGCACCCGCGTGAGCAGCACCCTGGGCGCAGAGCAGGAGTACTTCCTGATCACCGAGGAGTACTACTACCGCCGCCCCGACCTCGTGATGACCGGGCGCACCCTGTTCGGGGCCAAGCCTCCGCGTGGGCAGGAACTCGAAGACCACTACTTCGGCGCGATTCCTGACCGCGTCCTGAGCTTCATGGCCGACGCCGAGACGCAGCTCTACGCCCTGGGGATTCCGGTCAAGACCCGCCACAACGAAGTGGCCCCCGGTCAGTTCGAGATTGCGCCCATCTTCGAGCACTCCAACGTCGCCGCCGACCACCAGCAGCTCATCATGCAGGTGCTGCGGACCACGGCCCGCAAGTACGGCTTGGTGTGCCTGCTGCACGAAAAACCTTTCGCAGGCGTCAACGGCAGCGGCAAGCACTGCAACTGGAGCATGGGCACCGACGCGGGCGAAAACCTGCTCGACCCCGGCGACACCCCCAGCGAGAACATGCAGTTCCTGTTCTTCTGCTCGGCGGTGCTCAAGGCCGTGGACGACTATCAGGCGCTGCTGCGGGCCTGCGTGGCGAGTGCCAGCAACGACTGGCGACTGGGGGCCAACGAAGCGCCGCCCGCCATCATCAGCGTGTTCCTGGGCGACGAACTGACCGACATCTTCGAGCGCATCGTAAGCGGCGAGGGCGGCAGCAGCCACTCGGCGGGCCTGATGGGTCTGGGCAGCCAGGTGCTCCCCGAGATTCCCGTTCATGCCGGGGACCGCAACCGTACCAGCCCCTTCGCCTTCACCGGCAACAAGTTCGAGTTCCGCGCTGTAGGCAGCAGCCAGAGCATTTCCTTCCCCGTGACGGTGCTCAACGCCATCGTTGCCGACAGCGTGCAGCAGCTCACCGCCGAGCTGCAGTCGCGCCTGGACAGCGGCCTTGAACTGGACGCCGCCGTGACCGAAGTGGTGCGCACCACCTACAAGCAGTACCAGCGCATCGTCTTCAACGGCGACGGTTACTCCGAAGCGTGGCACAAGGAAGCCGAGCACGAGCGCGGGCTGCTCAACCTCCGCACCACCCTGGACGCGGTGGAGCACCTGACCGACCCCAAGAACGTCGAACTGTTCGACAAGCACCACATCCTGAACGAGCGCGAACTCGCCGCCCGCCAGGAAATCATGTACGACATCTACTTCAAGACCGTCAACATCGAGGGCGAGACCACGCAGTACATGGCGCAGACGCAGGTGCTGCCCGCCGCCGTGACCTACCTGGGCGAGCTGGAGAAGGTCGAAGGAAGCCGCGCCGCCAAGGGCATCAGCGGTGAAGTGAGCCGTCTGGCCGATAGCCTCTACGACGCCCTGGACAACCTGCGTGCGGTCAACAACGACCTGGGCGGCGACGAAGTTCACGAGAAGGCCCACCACATGCGCGACAAGGTGCTGCCCGCCATGGCCGAAGTGCGTGCCGCCGCCGACAAGCTCGAAGGCGTCGTGAGCTTCAAGCACTGGCCCATGCCCACCTACCGCCAGATGCTGTTCGTCAAGTAAAACTGGCTCACCAAGCCGCTCTCCATTGTCGGAGGGCGGTTTTGCGTTGTGCTCCCTAACGCCCGTTAGAATCAGGGCGACACCAAGACACGGCAGGACAAACAGGAGGAATACAGATGGACGGGACAGAGAGGCGGATACGGGTACTGATTGCCAAACCCGGTATGGATGGACATGACCGGGGCGCCAAAGTGGTCGCCCGTGCGCTGCGTGACGCGGGCATGGAAGTGATCTACACCGGACTGCGGCAGACCGCCGACATGATCGTCAATGCCGCCGTGCAGGAGGACGTGGACGCCATCGGCCTGAGCGTGCTGTCTGGGGCACACATGCACTACTTCAAGGAAGTGACTGCACTGCTGCGCGAGAAGGGAGCCGAAGACATCATCGTGTTCGGCGGCGGCATCATTCCCGACCAGGATTTGCCCAAACTCAAGGAGATGGGCGTGGGGCAGGTGTTCACGCCGGGCACCAGCACCGAGGACGCCGCCAGCTACCTGCGCCAGGCCGTGCAGGAGCGCTGGGCCAGCCTGGGCGAAGCCTGAAAAACCTAGTCGAGAGAGCCGCCCTTGTTCAGCCGAGCGGTACAGGCTGAACGAGGGCGGCTCCCTTTCTTATGCGACTTAAGCCAGCTGTTGGGCGATGGCGCGGCCTGCCGAGCGCCCGCTGAAGATGCAGCCGCCCAGGAAGGTGCCTTCCAGTGCCCGGTAGCCGTGATAGCCGCCGCCGCCGAAGCCTGCCACCTCGCCCGCCGCGTACAGGCCGGGCATGGGCTGACCGTTCACGCCCATCACGCGGCCCTGAAGGTCGGTTTCCAGGCCGCCCAGCGACTTGCGCGTCAGGATGTTCAGCTTCACGGCAATCAGGGGGCCGTCTGCCGGGTCGAGGATGGGGGCGGGTTTCGCCACGCGAATGAGTTTCTCGCTGAGAATCTGTCTGGCGCCGCGCACAATCGCCAGTTGCGCGTCTTTGCCCGCCACGTTCCGCACCTGCAGGTCGCGGTCCTTGACCTCGCGCTCGACGGTGTCGTAGTCCACCAGATCGTTGCCGATGAGTTCGTTCATGCCGCGCACGAGGTCGCGCAGGTTGTCGCGCACCACGAAGTCCGCGCCGTGGTCCATGAACGCCTGCACCGAGGGCGGCACGTTCTTGCCGACGCGCCCCGCCAGCAACCTGAGGTCACGGTTGGTCAGGTCGAGGTTCTGCTCGCTGCCCGACAGCGCGAATTCCCGCTTGATGATGGCCCGGTTGAGCAGGAACCACGTGTAGGGGTAACGGTTGGTGGTGATGTATTGCAGCGTGTCGTAGGTGCTCGCGCCGGGAATGTGTGGGAACGGCAGACGCTTGCCGCTGGGGTCGAGCCACAGGCTGCTGGGGCCGGGCAGCACCCGGATGGCGTGCATGGGCCAGATGGGGTTCCAGTTACGCAACCCTTCGGTGTAGTGCCACATGCGGTCGGGGTTGATGAGGTGTGCCCCCTGCGCCGTGACCTGCTGCTGAAGCAGGCCGTCCACATGCTGCGGCACGCCGGAAATCATGAAGTCGGGGGCCGGGCCGAGGCGCTCGGTGGGCCAGTAACGCCGTACCAGGGCGTGGTTGCCGCCGATACCGCCCGAGGTGACCAGCACCGCCTCCGCGTTGAGGTCAAAGTCGCCGACCACCACGCGCGAACTGCTCTCGCCGCGTTCCACCGTCGAAGGTTCCAGCACGTCGCCCTGCACGCCATGCACCACGCCGTCGGTGATGTTCAGGCGGCGCACCCGGTGACGGAATTTGAAGATGATGCGCCCGGCGCTGACGTGTTCGCGCACGCGGCGCTCGAAAGGTTCCACCACGCCGGGGCCGGTGCCCCAGGTGACGTGGAAACGCGGCACGCTGTTGCCCGCCAGCCCCGCGCCCGCGCCGCCGCGCTCGGCCCAGCCGACAGCGGGGAACCAGCGCATGCCCTGCTTGTGCAGCCACTCGCGCTTTTCGCCTGCGGCAAATTCCAGGTAGGCTTCGGCCCACTTGCGGGGCCAGTGGTCTTCGGGACGGTCAAAGGCGGCGGCGGTTTCCCAGTCGCGCCGGGCCAGCTCCAGCGAGTCCTTGATGCCCAGGCGGCGCTGCTCGGGGCTATCCACAAAAAACAGGCCCCCGAACGACCAGAAAGCCTGCCCGCCGATGTTCTGCTCGCCTTCCTGGTCGAGCAGCAGCACTTTTTTGCCTGCATCCGCTATTTCAGCGGCGGCCACCAGCCCGGCCAGACCCGCCCCCACCACGATCACATCTGCATCCATTTTTGGCATGACCTATTAAACAGGTTTTGTGGCGGGGTATGGTAATGGCGTGTCTACCCTTGCCCCCGAAACCCGTGTCATGGCTGTGGTTCAACACGTCCAGAACGTCATTCAGTGCGGCAACTTGTCGGCGGGTGCGCCCCTGCCTTCGGAGATGCAACTAAGCCGGGAACTCGGCATCAGCCGGGGCATGGTGCGCGAGGGCTACCGCACGCTGGCCGCCACGGGCGCGGTAGAGCTGGGCAATGGTCGCGTGCCGAGGGTAGGCAGCCTGAGCGCCCAGCCGGTGGCGAACATGCTGCGGCACGGGCTGGACACGCGGCAGGTCAGCCCCCTTCACGTTCTGCACTTCCGGCAGGCGGTCGAGGTGCAGGCGGTCGCTCTGGCGGCCCTGAACCGCAGCGGCGCACAGGCCCAGGCCCTGCTGGACACCGTGCAGGAGATGCGGCGCTGCGCTCTGGCAGGCCAGCCCCTGACCGCCCCTGACCTGAAATTTCACGCGCTGCTGGCCCAGGCGTCGGGCAATCCGCTGTTCGAGGTGATGACCCAGACGGTTGAAGCCCTGATTGAGCAGTCCATCCTCTCGGGCATGGCGCACTACACCGACGAGTACCACCAAGGCGCTTTTATCGAGGTTCACCAGCGCATCGCCGGGGCGGTGTGGGAGCAGCGTACGGCGCAGGCCGTGCAAGCCATGCAGGAGCATTATCAGCAGGCCGAATTGGCGGTCATGCTTTCGGAGTGAGCCTGGGCGTCCCCGTCGCCCCAACCCCTATTGCAGGCGGGACAGGGCTTGACGTTGGCGCTGTGCAAATGGCGATGGTCCTCTTGCCGGACGGTGCGGTGCTCCTCGGTTGCACGGGGACTGGATGCTGCGTTTTACGGGTTGTCGCGGGGGTGCAGCAGGTCTTGGGAAGCTGGATACAGGCGGCTGTTTTCTGCACGCGTAACAACGCCATCTTTCCCACGTTCTAGACTGCCGGGCGTGACCCAGTCTGCTGCCGCGCCCCCTGCTTCCCTCGACCTGAAGCGGCTTTTTCCGCTCTATGTGGCTCAGGCCCTGGCGACTGGGGCGGTCAACGTCAGCACGATTCTGGCGGCGCTGGTGGTCGGCAATCTGGGCTTTCCCTCGCTGGTGGGCCTGCCCTCGACCCTCATCAGCGCGGCGGCAGCGCTGTCGGCGGGGCTGTTCGGCAGCCTGATGCTCTCGCGGGGGCGGCGGCTGGGGCTGGGCCTCGCGTTCGGTCTGGGGGCGCTGGGTGCGGTGGTGGGTTTCGCCGGGGGCAAGTTAGGGCTGCTGCCCGTCTTTCTGCTGGGGGCGGCGCTGATGGGGGCGGCCCAGGGTGGCTACCAGCAGGCGCGGTACGCCGTGGCCGAAAGCGTGCCCGAGGCGCGGCGCGGGACGGCCCTGGGTGCCCTGATGCTGATGAGTGTGGTGGGGTCGTTCCTGATGACGGGCTTTTCGCGGCCTATCGAGGCGGGTGCCGCGTGGCTCGGGGCCACCCCGGAGGTCTTCGGCTGGCTGCTCGGTGGCGTGCTGCTGGGCACGGCGGCGGTTCTGATGCTGGCGTGGCGGCCCCTGCGTGCGCCGGGGGCGGCGGCGGTGGCCCGCTTGCCTCTGCGGGAAGCCTTCGCGCTGCCGGGGGTACGTGAAACCGCTCTCGCCCTGGCGACGGCCCAGGGGCTGATGGTCACGCTGATGAGCCTGACGCCCCACCGTGCCCACGACATGGGCATGGACCACGCCGGTATCGCCGCCATCATCAGCGGGCATATTGCGGGCATGTTCGGCTTCGGCTGGCTGACCGGGCCGCTGATTGACCGGGTGGGTGTACGTCCGGGTTACGTGGCGGGCGCAGTGCTGCTGGCGGTGGCCGCCCTGACCGCCCCCCTGCCGGGGCACGCCTGGCTGGGCGTCAGCATGTTCTTGCTGGGCCTGGGCTGGAATCTGGTCAACGTGAGCGGCAGCAAGGAAATGGCCCGTTTTCCGGCGGCGCAGGGCGTGACCGATGGGCTGGGCTACGTCGCGGCGGGCGTGGGGACGCTGCTCGGCGGTGTGGTGATTGCGAAGGCGGGCTTTCCGCTGCTGGCGTACCTTTGCGCGGCGCTGTCGTTGCTGCCCCTCTGGAGTGCGTGGCGGGCCGGAAGATAGCGGCGCACAACAGCAAAACCCCCCGGCACCATGACCGGGGGACTTCATTGTTCTGGCGGAACGAGAGGGATTCGAACCCTCGATAGAGTTGCCCCTATACACGCTTTCCAGGCGTGCTCCTTCAACCACTCGGACACCGTTCCAGGCTGGCTCACGCGGCAGCGGCAGACAGACTAGCCCAGGAGCGGGGGGCAGGTCAAGAAAAAGAGGAGGGGTTCAGACCGAAGGGGAACGGACATACCGCCGCACGATGTCCACGGGCGCGAAGGTCTGGGCCTCCAGCGCCGCCTGCACCGCCCGCGCCTCGGCCCAGGCCAGGGCGTGCTGCTTTGGGGTGATCTGTCCGGCGTTCAGCGCCGCTTCCACTTCGTCCACGTCGATGATTTCCGTCGCCGTGACGCGCCAGCTTCCGTCGGGCTGCACGTCGCACAAGGCGGTCACGTCCAGATACAGGTCGTCGATGTAGGCGATGCCGTCGGGGTCGAGGCCCACCGCCGCGCCGATGTCCACGTAAAGCTGCTGCGGCACCCCCGCCGGGTCGAGGTGAACCGTCAGCGTGTGATGCTGGCCCGCTTCGGCGTACTGCACCCAGCGAAAGCCGCTTTGCAGGATGGCGCGGGTCTGACCGCAGACGGGTACGACCAGCGGCTTGTTCACCTGTTCGGCCCGGAATTCGCTGACCCAGCCGCCGGCCCAGGGCTGAACGAGTTGCTGCCCGGTGCCCGGCTCGATCCGGTGCCACTGGCGGTAATCGAAACGTTTGTGCTTCATGGCTCAGGGTAGCAACCGCGTGGCAACATAGGCGAAATGAACACTCCCGAGCAGCCCGTGTCCGGCCCTGTGGCCCATCTGCGCCAGCGCCTCGACCTTGCTGGGGGGCCGGTACGGCGCGTCATCACCCGGAACGCGATGGGCGAAACGTCCGTCACCGAGGTCGCGCAGGATGGTCTCAGCGCCGTGCGCGGCTACCCGTCGGGCGTGCGGCAGTGGGAATGGGTGGAAGGCGACACGCTCTGCATCGGTTACGCCGAGGGTGAGGCGGGCTGGCGGCACTTTTTCGATGCCGAGGGCCGCCTCGTCCGGGAACAGGAAGGCAAGCGGGTCACCGCCGAGTACCATTACGACGGTCCGCGCCTGTCTTCGTCCAGTGTCTACGAGCAGGTGTCCGACCAGGACATGGACTGGGTGGAATCCACTTTTATTCCCCACCCGCCCGAGGAAGGCGGCGCACGGCGCGAGGAGGTCACCGCGCACTATCCCGACGGCCTGATTTCGGTGGAACTGCGCGAATTCGACGCCCAGGGCCGCGAAATCTTCAACGAGACGTACAGCAACAATGACGACATTTTCCACACCAGCCGCACCACCTACCGCGACGACCCGCACGGCAACTGGGTCGAAATGACCATCCGGACGCAGAGCAACCGCCCCGGCAGCGAGCGGGTCTACGTGCATCGGCGCGACATCGAATACTGGGTATGATTTCCCGTATCTGCGTCCCGGAGCATGGGGACGACCCAAAGGAGCAAGGCGATGAACGACATTCTGTGCAGCACCGAAAACGGCGTCATGACCCTGACCATCAACCGCCCCGACAAGAAGAACTCCCTCACGCTGGCGATGTACAAGGCGCTGGCCGACCATCTGGAGCAGGCGCAGGCCGACGCGGAGGTGCGGGTCGTGGTGCTGCAAGGCCACCCGCAGATTTTCTCGGCGGGCAACGACATCGCCGACTTCCTGAGCCTGAGCGGGTCGGTGCAGGACTCGCCCATCACGCGCTTCCTGCGAACCGTCGCCACTTTCCCCAAGCCGCTGGTGGCTGCGGTGTCCGGCGCGGCGGTGGGCATTGGCACGACCATGCTGCTGCACTGCGACCTGGTCTATGCCAGCGATACGGCGCTGTTTTCGCTGCCCTTCGTGGACCTGGGGCTGTGCCCCGAAGCGGCCTCTAGCCTGCTGCTGCCGCAACGCCTGGGCCACCAGCGGGCGTCGGCGGCCCTGCTGCTGGGTGAGCCGCTGAGCGCTCAGGCGGCGCTGGACGCCGGACTGGTCAACGCGGTGGTGCCTACCGAAGAGGTGACGGCGCTGGCCCAGGCCCAGGCGCAGAAACTGGCCGCCAAGCCGCTGGGGGCCGTGCTGGAAACCAAGCGGCTCATCAAGGAGGGCCAGCAGCAGGCCGTACTGACGCACATGGGCGCAGAAGAAGCCGTGTTTGGCCGACTGCTGCGGGAACCGGCGGCACGCGAGGCGTTCACGGCTTTCCTCGAAAAGCGCCGCCCGGATTTCAGGGGGCTGTAAAAGGGGGGTGTAAAAAAGGGGAGGGGTCTACCACGTCCGGTAGGCCCCTCTTTTCTCCCTTGCCGTACCAGGGTCAGCTCCTGTCGAGGAAACCCTTGACCGCCCGCAGCATCAGCGCCCCTTCCTCGGCCTGCACGCGGGCCTTGAGGGTAGCGAGGGTGTCGCCGGGCAGCACCGGCACGCGCATCTGTTCCAGCGCCGGGCCTTCGTCTATGCCCGCCGTGACCAGATGGACGGTCGCGCCGCTCTCGGTGTCGCCACTCGCCAGCACCGACTCGTGTACCCGGTCGCCGTACATGCCGCGCCCGCCGTGACGCGGGAGCAAGCTGGGGTGAATGTTCAGAATGCGGCCCTCGAAGGCGGCGAGGGTCTGCGGCCCCAGTTCCTTCATGTAGCCGCTGAGAATCAGGGTGTCGGCCCCTGACCCCACCAGAAAGTCGCGGATGGCGCGGTCAAGCTCGCCCGCGTCGGGATATTTGGCGCTGGAAAGGTGCGCCGCGCGCAGCCCCGCCTCCCGCGCCCAGGCCAGGGCGGGCGACTTGCTGTTGTTGCTGGCGAGCGCCACCGCTTCGGCCTTCAGTTCCCCGGCGCGAATGGCCTCCACCAGCGCCCGCGCCGCGCTGCCGCCGTGCGAGGCGAGGAAAGCTAGGCGCACGAGTAACCCCTCACCCTTGTTGCTTCGCAACGACCCTCTCCCCAAGGTAGAGGGTGAAATGGCATCTTTGACCCTCTACCTTGGGGAGAGGGCCTGCCAGAGGCAGGGGTGAGGGGTCTTTCCGCCCTCACTGCCCCAGTTCCTCCAGCAGATAAGCACTCGTCAGAATCCCGTTGTGGTAGTCCTCCAGCGCGAAGCTCTCGTTGGGGCTGTGGGGGGCGTCTTCGTTGAGGCCGAAATCCACGAACAGCACGGGCGTTTGCAGAATCTGGTCGAAGTCCGCCACGATGGGAATGCTCCCGCCCGTGCGGGCGAAGGCGGCGTCGCGTCCGTAGACCCGCTTGAGCGCCCGGTTGGCCCCCTGAATCCAGGCGCTGTCGGTGGGGAACATGACCGGCTGCCCGCCGTGATGCCCCAGCACTTCGGCCTTCACGCCTTTGGGGGCGATGGTGGGTACGTAGTCCTTGATGAGTTGGGTTACGCGGTCGGGGTCTTGCCCCGGCACGAGGCGCATGGAGACTTTCGCGCCCGCTTTGGCAGCAATCACGGTCTTGGAGCCTTCGCCCTGATACCCGCCCCAGATGCCGTTCACGTCCAGTGTGGGGCGGCCCCAGATGCGCTCCAGCACGGTGTAGCCTTCCTCGCCGGGCAGCGCGTCCACGCCGATGCTGGCGGCAAATTCTTCATCCGAGTGCGGCAGGCTGGCCCACATCGCCCGCTCGTCGTCGGTCAGCGGGGTCACGCCGTCGTAGAAGCCGGGAATGGTCACGCGGCCCTGCTCGTCTTTGAGCCCCGCGATGATTTCACACAGCGCGTTGATGGGGTTGGGCGCGGCCCCGCCGTAGCTGCCGCTGTGGAGGTCACGATTGGCCCCCTGAACGTGAATCTCCACATAGCTCAGCCCGCGCACGCCGTAGGTGATGGTCGGCACGTCCTTGGCAAAGCGGCTGCCGTCCGAAATCACGATCACGTCGGCCTTCAGTTCGTCCTTGTGCGCTTCGAGGTAGGGCTTGATGCTGGGGCTGCCGATTTCTTCCTCGCCTTCCAGGAAAAACTTGACGTTGACGGGCAGTTCGCCCTGCGAGAGCAGCAGCTCCACACCCTTGATGTGGGCATAGGCCTGACCCTTGTCGTCGGTGCTGCCGCGTGCGTAGATGCGCCCGTCGCGGATGGTCGGCTCGAAGGGGGGCGTGACCCATTCTTCCAGCGGGGCTTCGGGCTGCACGTCGTAGTGCCCGTAGATCAGGATGGTGGGCTTGCCGGGGGCGTTCAGGCGCTCGGCGTACACGATGGGGTGGCCGGGGGTGGCATCCACGCGGGCCGCGAAGCCCAGGCTCTGCAACTTAAGTTGCAGCCAGTCGGCGGCGCGGGCCACGTCGGCCTTGTAGGCGGGGTCGGCGCTGACCGAGGGAATACGCAGCAGCTCGAACAGTTCCGCGTTGGCCTGTTGGCGGTTGAGTTGGGCCGAAAGGTCGGGTGGTGTCATCGCCCCAGGATACGCCGCCGGGCAAAAAGTGGGGGGGCAAATGCTGCTCTCCGGGCAGGCAGGATGTCGGGTATGTCCCGCTCTTCTTCCTCGGTGTGGCCGCTGGGCCTCGGATTCATCGCCATCGGCGCACTGCATTTTGTCCGGCCCCAGTTCTTCGACCAGATTGTGCCGCCCCAGACCCCGCTGGCCCCGCGCACTGCCACGCTGCTCAGTGGGGCCGCCGAGATAGCGGGCGGTGTGGGGTTGCTGTATGCCCCGACCCGCCCGGCGGCCCGCTGGGGGCTGCTGGCACTGCTGGCGGCGGTGTTTCCAGCCAACATCTACATGGCGCAGCACCCCGAGAAATTCAAGATTCCGCGCGGAGTGGCCCTCGCCCGGCTGCCCCTTCAGCCGCTGCTGGCGTGGTGGGTGTACCGCGCAGGCCGCTGACCAGACTTCCTTGCCCCGACGCGGCCCTTGCCTTTCACGTCCCCAAGTCGTAAAATCTTCGCTTGGTCAAGTGGGGCAGGGCAACCAACGGCTGACTTTTGGTCGGCGGCCCGAAAACCCCAGACAGAAGCGCCCAGACAGGGCTGCGACTGGACTCAAGAAGGAGGGCTTATGCCCAAGATGAAGACTCTCAAGATGGCCAAGCGCCGCGTGAAAATCACGGCGACGGGCAAAGTCATGGCGTTCAAGAGTGGTAAGCGCCACCAGAACACCGGCAAGAGCGGCAACGAAATCCGTGGCAAGGGCAAAGGCTTCGTCCTCGCCAAGCCCGAATGGAAGCGCATGAAGCTCATGCTGGGAGGTAAATAATGCCCCGCGCCAAGACTGGTATCGTCCGCCGCCGCCGCCACAAGAAGGTGCTCAAGCGCGCCAAGGGCTTCTGGGGCAGCCGCTCCAAGCAGTACCGCAACGCCTTCCAGACCCTGCTCAACGCCGCGACCTACGAGTACCGTGACCGCCGCAACAAGAAGCGCGACTTCCGCCGCCTGTGGATTCAGCGCATCAACGCGGGTGCAAGGTTGCACGGCATGAACTACTCGACCTTCATCAGCGGCCTGAAGAAAGCCGACATCAACCTGAACCGCAAGGTGCTGGCCGACATCGCCGCCCGCGAACCCGAAGCGTTCAAGGCCCTGGTCGAAGCCGCCCAGCAAGCCCGCAAGTAAACGCAGGCATTTCGCAACTGCCCTCCGCTCGGGGGGCAGTTTTTTGTGGCCCGGTTTAGGTACTCTGGAGGGCCATGAGTGCTGCACGCCTGCTGCTGTCCCTGATTGCCGGAGCTTCCGCCGCCCTGATCGCCTTTTCGCTGTTCTACACGCGGGGCGATACGGGCGGCATCTTCCGTTTTCTGGGGGAGCGGGGCGCGGCGCGGCGGCTGGAGGCAGCGGGCGCGAGTCCCGAACAGGTGGCGGCGGCCAAAGCGCGGGCGCTGGAGATTGCCCAGGGGTTTGCCGACCCCGCTTTTGCCACGCAGATGTTGCCGGCAGCGTTGCTTATCGGTGTGGTGGTGGCGGCCCTCGTCTGGACTCTGTTCGGACGCCGCCTCACACGGGCCGAGCAGGGCGGCGAACGGGCCGACGTGCAGGAGCGCATGGTGCTCAAACTCGCCTACCGCAGCGGCGGGCACTTTACCCTGCGCGACCTGGAAGAAAAAAGCCCGCTGACTTCCCAGCAGGCGCGAGAAGTCACGGCGCGGATGCTGGAGCGCGGGCAACTGACGCGTGACGGCGAGGGCTACCGCCTGTCATGAGTGCCGCCGACCTGTCCCCCGAATGGCTCGCCCTGCTGCTGGACGAGGCCAACTACGCCCCCTGGGAGAGCGTCCAGAGTGCGCTGGCGGGGCTGGAAGGGGTGCAGCATCACCGCGTCGGCTGGCTGGTGTCGCACCTCACCCAGACCAAACGGGCTTACTGGGCGGCCATCGCGGCGGTCACGACTTTGGAACCTCCCCCCGGCGCGGCAGGACTGCGTGACCTGATGGCCTGGGAAGTGACGCAGGCGCGGCGGCTGACGCCTGAGCAACTGGCCGCGCCCCTGACCTACAGTGGGGCCGAGATGACCGTGGCGGAACTGCTGCGGCTGAATGCCCGCCACAGCGTGTGGCACGCGGGCCAACTCGCCGCGCTGGGCCGGGTGGCGGGGGCCTGAGTGCCTGCCGAGCGCCCCTTTCTGGCCCTGACCGACCCCGACCCGGAGGGACAAGGCAGCCGGGGAGCCGTGCCAGACGCCCTCTTTGACCTGGCGGTGAACCGGGCAGCGGCGGCTCTGCGCGGGATCAAACCGTCGTCGCAGGCGGGGGCAACAGCATTAGCCGCTTGGCACGCCCGCACCCGCTTTGCCCGCCGCGTCGCCCTGAACGACATTCGCGCCGCGCTGGAGCAAAAGCCTGAGCCGGGTGTCTGGCACTGGGCCGGGGGGCCGGGGGGCGGCTGGCAGGCTGGGAAAGCGCCCTTTCCGTGAGTCTCTCCATATTCCCCCTCGCTTCGCGCTCTGCGAGGCCCAGCCTGACTTCCAGGCGGGGAGGAACTTTGTAACGCAAAATGGCGGGGCCACAAAAAAGCCGCCCACGCAGGGCGACCTTTTGGCTGATGGGCTGACGGGGGCAGCTCAGTACAGGCTGCTCGCCTCAGTGCCGTAGACCGGGGCTTCCTTCTTGCCCTGCATCTCGGCTTCCTTGGCCTGAATGCCTTCGCGCACGCGCTGGCCGTAGTCGGCGTCGGCGG
>NZ_JAUNHK010000030.1 GCF_030523985.1 Deinococcus sp. | reverse complement strand
ATGCCGGATGGGCATTAGACTGTAGTCGGGATGGGGCGTGAACACCTCATCCCCTCTCCACACCCCACCCCGATTTGTCAACCCCTAATCGCCGTTTTTTGAGTGCCCATGCAAGTGCTTCTTCTCGAGATGCGGCACTATGCTTTAATTTCCCTTCCTCTTGAAGGTTATCTGAGGTCACGACGCACCATTTCCCGCCTTCGTAGGAGTCTTTTTCCGCATAATCTTCCTGATTGGCAAGCCTGATAACGATATTTGCGGGCCCTTTCGACTGCTTTTCCTGTTCTGTCGTCATTCTGTAAGTTTAAGCCCTGTAAGTCCACAGGCCGCCGTCCCAGCGACACGCTTCCAGGAAAAGAGGCCAGAGCCACCGCCCCAGCCTCCCTTCTCTATCAACAATCAACCATCTACTATCAACAGCCTTACTTCTCCCGAATCGCCCACCCCTGCCGCTTCACCGCCTCAATCTGCGCGGCGAACACGGGGTCAATGTCTTCTTCGGTGAGCGTCTTTGCGCCACGGTAGGTCATCCGCACGGCGACGGAGCGGTTGCCCACGCCCACCTGTTCGCCCGTGTACACGTCAAACGGCTCCACGCTTTCCAGCAACTCGCCGCCCGCATCACGCAGCACCTTCACGATTTCGCCGTAGCTCACGCCCGTCGGTGCAATCACCGCGAGGTCACGCAGCGCGGCGGGAGCGCGGCTGGGGTCGGCAAAGGCCCAGTCACGGGCAGGTAGCGGCAAGGCCACTTCCAAGATGAAGGTGTCTCCCTTCAGGCCAAATTCGGCGGCAATTTCGGGATGCACTGCGCCCAGCCAGCCCACCTTTTGCCCGTTCCAGACGACTCCGCCCGCAATACCTGGATGCAGCGCCGAGGGGACTTCATCGCCGCGCAGTTGCTCCAGCGTAAAGCTTGCGCCCAAGCTCGCCGCGAACGCTTCCACCAGCCCCTTGAACACGCCAAAGCCGCCGCGAACGCCGTCGGTGTAGGTCTTGGCGGCCAGGTCACCGCGCATCAGCAGGCCGAGGCGCTCCTGCTCGCCGCTCGCGGGGAAAATCCGCCCAATTTCGAAGAGCAACACGCGCTCGCCTTTGCCGTGTGCGCCCGCCGCCCGCAGCAGCGAGGGATACAGCGCGGTACGCATGCCCGTGCGGTCTGCCGTCATCGGGTTTTTCAGGCGCACGTTCGGCAGTTCGGCCCGCGCTTTGCCCGCTTCGTCGTCGCTGGTGAAGGTGTAGGTCACGACCTCCTGAAAGCCCAGCCCACTCAGCGTGCGGCGCAACTCGGCCCGTCCGTTGCTGGGGGCCGACGCGCCAATGTTGGAGTCGTGGACGCGCAGGTGCGGCAGCGTTTCGGGGAGGTTGACGAAGCCGTGCAAGCGGGCGACTTCTTCCGCGAGGTCTTGCCAGATGACCATATCCACCCGCCACGAGGGAGGCAGCACGCGCAGGTCATCCCCTTCGCCCTCAACCCTGCACCCCAAACGCCCCAGAATGTCGCGCATTTCGGCGGTGTCAACGTGCATCCCCAGCAGCTTCCGAATCTGTTCGCCTGTCGCGCTGATTTCGCCTGGGAGTTCGGGCGTGCCGACCAGCGTTTGCCCCTGCTCGGGCGTGCCGCCGCCACACTCGCGCAGCAGTTCGGCAATGCGGGCGGCGGCGTGGGGCGCAATCAGCGGGTCTACGCCGCGCTCAAAGCGGTACACCGCATCGGTCTTGAGGCCCAGACGGGTCGCGGTGCGCCGCAGCAGCACGGGGTCGAAGTGGGCGGCTTCAATCACCACGTCGGCAGTGTCGGCCCGCACCTGCCCATGCGCCGCGCCCACGATGCCCGCCACGCCCAGCACATGGTTTCCTTCTTTGGGCTGCTTCATGGTGGAGAAGGCTTCCGCCACCGTCATCACGGGTTCGTCGCTCATGCCCGCGTCCAGAATCAGCAGGTCCTCCGGCCCCACCTGATGCTCGCCCCCCAGCAGGTCGCGCACCTTCTCACCTTCGCGCAGGCCGAACGCCACCACGATTCCGTCCGCCGCCACGTCACGGCGGTCATAAATGGCGGTGGGCTGGCCCAGTTCCAGCATCACATAGTTGGAGGTGTCTACAATCAGGTCGCGGGGGCGCATTCCCGCCATTGTCAGGCGGCGCTGCATCCACAGCGGGCTGGGGCCGTTCTGAATTCCCGACACCGCACGGGCGGCGAAATGGTCGCAGCCGAAGCGCAACTTTTTGGACGGGTCACGCTCCAGCACACGGCCCCGGTCGGGCAGGGCAACGCGAATCTGCCCCGCCCCTTGGGGAACGGGGGGCAGCTTGGGCGTAACCAGTTCCAGCTTGAGGAAGGCGGCAAGGTCACGCGCCAGACCGAGGGCGCTGAGCACGTCGGCGCGGTTGGGCGTGACTTCAATGTCCAGCACGGTGTCGGCGGGCCAGAGCGTTTGCAGCGGCGTACCAGCGGGGGCCTCGCCTGCGCGAATCAGCATCACGCCCGCGTTTTGCTCGCCTATGCCGAGTTCCTTTTCACTCGCCGCCATGCCCCAACTTTCCACGCCCTGCATCTCGCGCACGCCGTAGGTCATGCCGCCGAGTTCGGTGCCAGGGGTGACAAGGGCCAACATGGTGCCCGCCGCCAGCCCCACCGCGTTCGGCGCACCGCTGGCGATGGTGTGCTGCCCATGCGCTGGCCCCGCGTTGAAGGTGATTTTGGTCAGTTTGGTGCCTTCGATGGGTTCGGCGCTGATGACCTCCACCAGCAGGACGCCTTCGGGGACGGTGGGGGCGTCCTCGGTGCCTTCCAGGGGCAGGCCAATCTGCGAGAAGATCGGCTCCAGTTCGGTGACGGGGGGCAGTTGGGGAATCAGTTCTTTGAGCCAGGAATAGGGAAGTTTCATGGGTGGACCTCTTGGTTGTTGTCGGCGTGCTGGCGCACCAGGCCGCGCACCGCTTCGGGAACGAGATTGACTTCATCGAGGCGTTCCAACGCTACCCATTCGGGCTGATACCAGTTTTCCTCGCTGTTGCGAATGCCTTCTGGCCCGTCGCCCAGGCGCATTTCACCGCCCTCGACGTGGGCCAGGAAATAGTGTTCTTGGCTGTGGGTGTCGCCGTGCCGGTTGTCCAGTTCCAGCACCTGCTCGCCTACGCCAACGGTCAGGTTGACTTCTTCCAGCACCTCGCGGGCGCAGGCCTCGGCGGGGGTTTCACCGGGTTCGATGCCGCCGCCGGGCAGCGTGGCGTAGGTCTTGCCGTTCTTGCGGCGCAGCATGAGGAGAACTTGATTTTGGTCGTTGTAGATGATGGCGACGGCGCGGGGGCGTGGGGCGGGGGTCATGGGGTCTCCTTCATTGGGGATGACGTTGCTCATTGGGAATGACATTGCGGTAAATCTCGTCCAGCGTGAGGCGCAGGCCCAGGCAAGGCACGTCCACTTCGCCCACGCCGCGGACCTCGCGCAGCCGCCAGCCGCCGTTTTCGGTGGTGCTGGGGTCGCGCTGGTACTCAATGACATACCGCTCGTCCTGCGACACAATCAGGTAGGTTTGCAGGCTTGGAATGCCCGTGTAGACGCTGTATTTGTGGCGGCGGTCGGTGTGGGCGGTGCTGCCTGAAGTCACTTCGGCAATGAGGCAGGGCGCGGTTTCGTGGTAGCGGTGCGGCGCTTCGCCTTCACAGGCCAGCATCACGTCGGGGTAGAAGTAAACCGACTCGCTGGGGATGTAGATCTGCATATCGGACTGGTAGAGGCGGCAGCTTTGCCCCATAGCAGCGGGGTAAAGCGTGCCTGCAATGTTCATGCTGATGCGGGCATGGTTGCCACTCGTTCCCGCCTGAGCGTGCAAGGGGTACACGAACCCGCCCACATACTCGCGCTTGTAGGGGCTTTGGCGCTCGCTGGCGAGGTATTCGGCCTCGGTCATGGCTTGGGGGGCGGGGTCGGTCATAGATGCTCCTCCAAATACTTGTGTAGGGCGCCCAGATGCATAGGGTAAAACGCCTCGGGCTGATGCTCCAGCTTTTGCCGCAACTCTTGCAAGGGTACCCAGCGCGGCGCGGCGGTTTCTCCTTGCTGGGCACGGGGTTCGCCCTGCGCCTCACAGATGAAAGTGCTGAGCAGGATGGAGTATCCGCCTGACAGGTTTTGAGTGACGCAATACGGCGTCATCGTCCGAACGTCATAGCCCAGCACCTCGCGCCCAAAGCCTTCGCCCTCGCCCCTGATGCGCGTGACGGTCAAGCCCGTTTCCTCCCTCACTTCGCGGCGCAGAGCATCGAAGACATTTTCGTACTCGCGCAGTTTGCCTGCGGGCAATTCAAGCAGACCGTCCTCAATACCGATATTGGGTTTGCGCCGTTCTTGCAAAAGGAGAGACGCTTGACCATTCACGCTGCGCGGAATAAGGGCGCCCACACAGGGAATGGCGAAGGTTTCCATTACCCCAACTCGCCCCGAAACTGCCCAATTACCCTCGGGTCGTTGGCGTAGAAGTAGCGAATATCGGGAATCTTGTACTTCAGCATGGCGATGCGCTCTGGTCCCAGCCCGAACGCAAAGCCTGTTTTGCCCTCGTAGACGCGCTCTTTGCCCGCTGCTTCGCGCAGGTCATCCACCGCCTTAAACACGTTGGGGTGAACCATGCCGCAGCCGCCCAACTCCAGCCATTTGCTCTCGCCGCGTGGGTTGTCCCAGTACACGGCGAAGTCGGCCCCAGGCTCCACGAAGGGGTAATAGCTGGGCTGAAAGCGCACTTTGGCGCTCGGCCCGTACAGCCCGCGTGCCATCTCCGCAATGGTGCCCTTGAGGTCGCTCATGCTGATGCCGTCGCCCACCACCAGACCCTCGAGTTGGTGAAACATGGCCTCGTGCGTGGCGTCGGTGGCTTCGTAGCGATAGACCTTGCCCCGCGAGACCATTTTCAGGTCGGGTTCGTGCTCGACCATGTAGCGAATCTGCATGTTGCTGGTGTGCGTCCGCAGCAGACGCCCGTCTTCCAGCCAGAAGGTGTCCTGCAACTCGCGGGCGGGGTGATACCAGGGGATGTTCAGCGCCTCGAAGTTGTAATGCTCCTCCTCCACCTCCGGCCCTTCCGCGACTTCGTAGCCCATGCGGGTAAAAATGCCGATGAGTTCGTCGTACACGCGGCTGATGGGGTGTAGACCCCCACTGGGCAGGCCCAGCCCTGGCAGCGTCACGTCGATGGCTTCGCTTTGCAGTTTGGCGTCCAGCGCGGCCCGCTTGAGCGCCCCTTCCTTCTCGTCCAGCGCGGCCTGAATCGCCTGACGCACCACGTTGATTTCCGCGCCGCGTGCCTTGCGTTCTTCGGGCGGCAGCTTGCCCAGCGTGCCGAGTTCCTTGGTCACCAGACCCGATTTGCCCACATATTTGGTCTTGACGAGTTGCAGCGCTTCGAGCGTCTCGGCGGCTTGAATTTCAGAAATGGCCTGTTCTTGCATTATTTCTCCTCCATCTATCAACCATCACCCATCATCAAAAATTCCCCGTCTGCACGCAGCAAAACGGGGAAGAACACAGGGCCGAAGACTTAGCCCGGTGTTCTTCCCCGCTGGGTAAATGGCGAAGGTAAAACCGTCATACCCCGTCAGGCTATCAAAACACGCCCGCAGCGAACACCCGCCGTACGTCCTCGCGGCCCAGGCCCAGGCTGAGCAGCACCAGCAGCAGCAGCCGCGCCTTGTGCGCGTTCAGGAAACTGGCCGGAATCGCGCCCGCCGCCACCAGTGTGGCCCCACCGCCCGCGTAGCCGTAGACAGGCAGAATCGGCCCGGCGTGGGTGCGGGTAGCGATGACGACGGGTTTGTCGCTTCCCTCTATCAGCGGCAGCAGTTCGGGCGGCAGGTTGCCCGTGCCCAGCGCGGCAATCACCAGCCCGTCGGCCCGCGCCAGTGCTTCGGCGTAGCCTTCACCCTGCCAGCCCGCGTAGGCGTAGAGGATTTCGACCCGCCTCCTCAGCGTTTCCGGGCGAAAGGTCGGGCGCGGCTCCGGCGTGGCGAAATAGCGCACCTGCGGCCCCATCGGAATACGGTCGATGCGCCCAATCGGGCCGGGATAGCCCCCGAAGGCGTCCACCGCGCTGGTATGCACTTTGGTCACGGTGCGGGCGTCGAAGATGTCGCCGCCGAAGACGACCAGTGGCCCGCGCCCCGCCGTTTCCGTACACAGCGCGACCTGCGCGGCGTCCAGCAGGTTGCCGGGACCGTCCCAGGAGGCTTCCTCGGCGTGGCGCATGGAACCCGTCAGCACCACCGGAATGGCGGCGGGCAGGCACAGGTGAAGGAAAAAGGCCGTTTCTTCCAGCGTGTCGGTGCCGTGCGTGACCACCACCGCGTCGTGGTCGGCGGCGACTTCTTCAATCAGTTGCGCCAATTGACCCATGTGCGCGGGCGTGACATGCGGGCTGGGCAGGTTGAACGGCTGAAATTCGCTGACCCGCACGCCTTCCAGGCCGGGCAGCTCGGGCGGCGTCTGCGGGGTCAGGCCGCGTCCGTCGGGACTGGGACGGCTGGCGATGGTGCCGCCAGTGTGAATCAGGGCGAGGCGAGGAGCAAAAGACATGACGGCAGCTTAGCGGCCCAGCCTGGGTCAGCGGTTGCGCTGCGCCGCCACCAGCAGGGCCACCACGAACACCAGCGCCGTGAGGGGCAATTCACTGACCACAGCGTCCCCCAGTGGAATACCGCGCCCGGTCTTCTGAATGGTGCCGATGCCCGCCCACAGCAGGGCGGCGAGCAGCGCCAGTGTCCACGCCCGAGAGGGGATGTTCACGCGCTCAGCTGCGGGCGGCAGCGATCAGTTCTGCCGCACCCTGGTTCAGCATGTCGGCGGCGAGTTCCGCGCCGATGTCGGCACACTCGGCGGCGTCGCCCTGCGAGGTGGCGCGGATGACCTTGGTGCCGTCCAGCGCCCCCACCCAGCCTTCCAGCGTCAGCAGGCCACCCTTGATGACGGCGTGTGCGCCCACCGGGGCCATGCAGCCCGCGCCCAGCCCAGCCAGGAATTCGCGCTCGGCGGTAATCCGGTCGTCGGTGGCGTGGTCGTGAATCGCGTAGGCGACTTCAATGGTCAGGTCATCGTCGCTGCGGGTTTCCAGGGCCAGGGCACCCTGCCCAGGGGCAGGCAACAGGATGTCCGGCTCGACAAATTCGTCGATGCGGTGGCGCTGCTCGGTGCGAATCAGGCCCGCCGCCGCCAGGATAATCGCGTCGTACTCGCCGCTGCCCAGGGCCGCCAGCCGCGTGTCGATGTTGCCGCGCAGGTCTTTGACCACCAGGTCGGGGCGGTAGGAGCGCAGGAACGCCTTGCGCCGCACGCTGCTGGTGCCGACGCGGGCTCCCTGGGGCAATTCGGAGAGTTTTTTCATGCCCTCGCGTCCAATCAGCACGTCACGGGCGTCCACCCGCTTGGGAATGCTGGAGACTTCCAGGCCCTCGGGTTGCTCGGTGGGCAGGTCCTTGAGCGAATGCACGGCGATGTCGATTTTTTTGGCGAGCAGGGCTTCCTCAATTTCCTTGACCCAGAACCCCTTGTCGCCCTTTTGTGCGAGTTGTTCGAGGCTCTCGCGGTTGCGGTCCCCTTTGGTCGAGATGGTCTGAAGCCGGAATTCGGTCTCAGGCCATTCTTCTTTGAGGCGGGCTATCACCCAGCGCGTCTGCGCGAGGGCCAGGGTGCTGCCCCGCGTTCCAACGGTTACCATCCGCATAACCGGGGCAGTATAGCCGCTCCGGGCGCCCTAACGTCTGCGCGTCACGCGCCGCAGCTCCGGCTCGCTCTCCACGTGCTCCAGCAGGTACACGGGCGCGTCCGGATAATCGGCATAAAAGCCCTCGCCCCACTCGATGATGCTCAGGCGGCTGCCCACGATCAGTTCGTCCAGGTCCATCTCGTACAGCTCGGCCACGTCGCGCACGCGGTAGGCGTCCACATGCAGCACCTGCCCCGCCGGGGTGGGGTAGACCTGCATCAGCGCGTAGGTGGGACTGGTGACGTGGCCCGCAAAGCCGTAGGCCGCCAGCAGGCCCTGGGTCAGCGTGGTTTTGCCTGCGCCCAGTTCACCCTCCAGAAAGAGGACGCTGCCGGGCGGCAGGGCCTGGGCCAGTGCCGCGCCCAGGTCACGCTGCTCGGTGACGCCCCGCAGCAGGCGCGACTCGGCAGGTTGCAACTGTCCCGATGGCTGAGGCACCTTCAGAGTTCGCCCGTATCGAGCCAGGGGCCAGCGTCGTCGTCGAGGCTGTCCCAGTCGGCGGCGCGGGCCAGGCGCCACTCGCCGCCGCCCACCGAGCGGGCCGACCAGACGTGCGTGGCGTCGCCCATGTCGAGGCGGTGCAGGCCCAGCGTGGCGGCTTGCCGGAGCAGCTCCGCCATGCCCTGTGCCGCCGCGTCGGAGGTGCCCGCTGTCACTTCGCCCCGGCTGATTTGCCAGATGTCGGCCCGCGCTTCACCCGGCAGACGCAGGGCAGGCACGGACGCCAGCGCAGGAGTAGCGGGCACAGGAGAGGCGGGCGCAGGCGTCTGGGGCAGCACATCTCCCAGCAACCCCGCGAACGGATCAGCCGCAGGAGGGGGCGTCGCCGGGGACGGAGCGGCGAGGTCGGCGTGCTCAAGGTCACGGGCAGGCGGCTCGTCGAGGGCGAGGCTGGACCAGGGGTTGCTGGCACTGGCTGGTGCCGGAGTGTCCAGCTCGCCCAGGCTGTCGCCGCCGAAGTCGAACACGTCCAGCAGGTCGTCGAGTGCCTGCTCCCCGAAGGTGGCCGTCACCTTCTGGGCGGCCTCGTGCTCGGCGTGGGCTTCGCTCAGGAGGGCCTCGCCGTCGGCCAGGGTTTGGGCATAGCGTTCACGGGCCTCGGGACTCATCGGCCCCAGGCGGCGCTGGGCACGTAGGGTGTCGGCCAGTCGGCCCAGGCGCTGAATGGTTTCTCCGGCCAGACCGCGCATCTCGTCGTACTCGGCAATCACGAAGTCGGCGCGGGCGTCGAAGTCCTGGCGCTGTGCCGCCGCCGCGCTCATGTGGCGTTCCAGTTGGCCCCACAGCGCCGACAGGTCGTAGGCCTCGCCGCGCTCGATGGCCTGGCGCGCTTCGGCCAGTGGCCCGGCGATGGCTGCCGCCGCGCCGGGCACGTCACGGGCGCTGCGGGTCAGTTCCTCGAGTTCGCGCTGGCCCTGCAGCACACGTTCGGCCCGTTCGGGCGAGTGGTTGAGCGCCTGGGCGACGTTGCGCAGTTCGCGCAGTTCCTCGGTCGCCAATCCGCCGCCTTGGAGGGTCATGCGGGCCACGTCGAGGGCGACGCGTGCCTCGTGCAGCTTTTGGTTGCCCTGCTGCCCCAGCAGTTCGGCCAGTTCGGCCAGTTCCTCGCGCTGCTCGGTCAGGGTGCGCTGGCGGGCGGTTTCCAGGGCCTCGCGCCACGCGTCCACGGCGGCTTCGCTGAGTTTTCCGGTGGACTGGCGCACCCGCAATTCTTCCTGCTGCTGCTCCAGGTCGGGTCTTGCCCGCAGCAGCGGCGCGTAGTCGCGCTGAATCGCGCCCAGTTTGCGGGTCGCGTGCTCCTGCTCCAGCGCCAGCATGCGCGACTGGGCTTCGGGCGTGGTCGCCACGCTGTCGGCCTGCATCAGGCTGCTTTCCATGGTCTTGCGCAGCTTGAAGGAGATGTTGCGGGCGCGTTCAAGTTCGGCGGGCAACAGGGTCTTGTGCTTCTGCGCCTCCTCCAGCTCCCCGATCAGGCTCTCCAGGCGGCGCACTTCCTTGCCGCCGACCGGCTGCACGCGGGCAAACACGTCCTTGAGTTCGGCCAGTTCCTGGGCCTGAAGCACCAGCCCTTCTTCCAGGCGGCGCTCCATCTGGCTGATGAGGTTCTGGCCTTCCTGAACCAGGGGGGCAATGTTGCGCCCGGCTTCACCCTCGGCGCGGGCGATGCCCAGCACCCCGCGCAGCCGCTGGGTTTCGGGCCAGTCGAAGTAGAGGGTAAAGCGCTTGGACGCCTGTTCGAGGGCCGACACCGGGTGCTGGGCATCGCTGCGTCCGGCAGGCTCGGCGGGCCGTTTGGCGACCTCGCCCAGCACGTCCATGATTCTCTTCTTGGCGAGGCCGGGCGACACGTTGAGCAGCAGCCGCTTGTAGACCTCGCGCTTGAGGATTTCTTCCAGCGTGGCCGGGTTCAGGTCTTCGGGCGGCAGCCCGCGTGAAAGGGCCGCGTCTTGCAGTGTCTTTTCGAGCGAGCGGGCCGAAACGATGTCGCCCAGCATCTTGACGGGCAACTGATGAAGGGGGGTGGTGATGGTCATGGGCATGGGCGTACCTCCGGGACTAGGCTCCGGTGCCGCCAAGTGCAGCACTCAGCCATTTAGAGTTCCTCTTCCCAGTCGAGGCCCGTCTGGGTATAGCGCGAGGGTGGGCGCGGTGACGACGTGGTGACGCGCCGCCCCAGCAGGCCGAACTGACGGCACAGCCCCTGAAAGCCGTAGGCGAGCAGGCCCAGGCCCACGGCGCTGAGCAGCCCCCAGACGAGCAGCCCGCCCGTGCCCTGGGTCAGCGTGAGGTTGACGGCTCCGCGCAGCAGCGGCACGCCGAGCAGGTCACCTATCCAGCCCAGCAGGCCAAAGACGCCTTCGAGCAGCAGCGGCAGGAGCAAAATCAGCAGTCCGGCGCTGATGGAGCGCCAGTAGATGTTGCTGCCCCCGAAAGCGAGGTTCAGGAAACGCAGCGGCAGCAGGCACAGCACCGCCAGCGCCAGGGTGAGGAACATCCGCACCCAGCCGCCCAGACTGCGCGAAACGGTGGCCGAGAATCCGTCGCTGCCTGCCACGGCCCGGCCCGCCGCCTGCGCCTCGGCGGACCCCAGGGTCGCCATCAGGGACTGGATGTCGTCCGGGCGCAGGCCGACGCGGTATTGCAAGGCGAGGGCGTCGCGCTGGGCCTGGGCAAAGGCAGGGGTTCGGCGCAGCGCCTGGGGGGTGCCGCCCATCAGAGACACAGCCTGACTGATTTCCTGGCGGGCGCGGGCGGGGTCGCCGTGTCCGCTGGCGTTCAGGGCGCGGGCGAGGGCCGCATAAGTGGCGTCCAGCGAGGCAAGAGGCGTGGGCCGCGCCGCAGTGCTGCTCGGATTGGCAGGGGTGGCTGGGGCTGGGGCCGTGTCTGTCGTTGGGGCTGGGGCCGCCTGGGGACTGGCGGCGAGGCGGCGGCCTATGTCGGCGGCGGCGGCCTGCATGGTGCTGACTTCCTTCTGGAGGGCGTTCTGGTCACCAGTGGTCACGTGCTGGAGCGCCTGCTCAAACTGCGCCACGGTCAGGGGCGGCGTGGCGGCGCGGCCTTCCTCGCGCACCAGTGAAAACCAACTGCTGGCGCGGGTCAAGTTGAGGTAATTGTTCGTCTGGGACTGGGTGGGCGTCACTGCGTTCAGTGCCGAAGTGACCTTGTTGCTCGCCACCCGGCGCATGCGCCAGCCGATGGTTTCCAGTTGTCCGGCCCGCGCCTGCGCTCGCAGCCCGTCGAGCGACGCTTGGTTAAAGCCCATCTCGCGCCCCAGCAGTTGCAGGCCCGCGCTGTCGTTGGCGGGATTGGGCTGAGCTTGCAGTCCGCCCATCACCTGGTCGTAGAGCGTGCGGCGCATCAGGCCCCGCGCAATCAGGATGTTGGCCTGCACCTCGGCGGGGGTGCGCGCCAGGGCCGACTCGGCCTGGGTCACGGTGGCCCGCAGGCTGCGCGACACCTGTCCGTCCAGGCCGCCCGGCAAGGTGGGTGCCAGATCGGTGAGGGCACCCCGCGCCCGGTTCAGGTCGGTCTGCGCCGCGCCCCGGTCGGTCGCCACCGTTTCCGCGGCCCGGTCGAGCGCCTGGGCCAACGTGCGGTAGGCGGCGAGGTTCTGCGCCTGCGCCTGGGCACCCAGCAGCGCTCCGGTCAGCAGCAGCCCGTGCAGGCCCCTCAAGACGCTTCTCCAATCTGCTGGAGTTCGGCCAGCAGGCGGCCCACGTTGACCTGTGGCCCGGCGATGACAGCCACGCAGTGCTCACCCAGCGGGCGCATACACACCGTCTGTCCGCCCAGATCCGCCGAGAGGAGTTTCAGTCCACTCTGGCGCAGCAGCATGGCGGTGGCGGCAATCACGCTGCCCAGCCGCGAGGCGTCCCGCAGCGCCCGAACCTTCAGGATTTCGCCGTTGGCGCGGGTCACGACCACGCCCAGCACGCCCTGCATGCGCCCCAGGTCACGAATCAGGGCGTCCTGCTCCTCGCTGCGGGCCAGGGCGTACTGCCGCCCTTGCAGGGGCGCGGCGTATTCCGGGTCGTCGAACTCGAAATCGTCGTCCCCGAAATCATCATCTCCGAAATCGTCGGCTTCGGCGGCGACCGGGCGGGGCGGCACCGGGGCAGCGTGTACCGGGGCCGTTTGCGCTGCCGGAGTCGGGTCGTTGGCCCACTCGGGTTTGCCTGCCTGCTCCTCGCTGAAGTCGCCCGTTCCAGTCCAGTCGGTCACGGTGGGTTCGACCTGGTCCCAGTTGGTGAAGGCCCCGATGTCGGTAAAGAGGGTGGGGGCCTTGGGATACTCGTTTTCGAGCCGCTGGGCGAGGGTGCCGAGTTCCATGCGGGCACGTTCGGGCGTCAGGATGGTGCTTAGGCGGTGCCCCAGGGGGCCAGCCAGCACCAGCTGCATCTGGGCAGCGGACACCTCGTCGGGGGACAGGTTGCGTTCCTGCAGGGCCGCCGTGAGCAGCGCCTCGGCTCCCCGCTCGGATACGCTCTGGGCCAACGTCTGCAAGGTCATGGTGTAAACGGCATTGGGCATGAATGAATTACCTCGGTCGGACTTGCTGACTGGCCTCTCCTGCTGCTGGGCGGGGCGCACCGGCCTCCGGCGGCAGGGCAAAGCCTCTGTGTTCAGAGTATACGGGCGTGCCCTGTCCCGCGCTTCCTTTTGCTGCCGGGCCTAGACCTCCCCTGCGCCCGGTGCCGGACCGCAACGTCTAGACTGCCCGGCATGACCTCCAACCCACCGACCCGGCCCGGTGTCAGCCTGGGCCAGCGCCTTTCGCAAGAACTCGCCGCCCTGCGCGAAAGTGGCCTCCTGATTTCGCCCCGCGTGCTGGACGCCCCGCAACATGCCCGCACCACGGTAGACGGCAAAAGCGTCATCAACCTCGCCAGCAACAACTATCTGGGCTTTGCCGACCACCCCCGCCTCAAGGAGCGCGCCGCCGAGTATCTGGAAAAGTGGGGCGTGGGCGCGGGCGCGGTGCGAACCATTGCCGGAACCCTGCGAATTCATGAGGAGTTCGAGCAGCAACTGGCCGACTTCAAACACACGGGCAGTGCGCTGGTGCTGCACAGCGGCTTTTCCACCAACCAGGGCGTGCTGGGCGGGCTGCTGCGCGAAGGGGATTTGGTCGTCAGCGACGAACTGAACCACGCCAGCATCATTGACGGGCTGCGGCTGACCAAGGCGACCAAGAAGATTTACAAGCACGCCGACCCCGCCGACCTCGACCGGGTGCTGAGCGAGAATCCCAGCGAAGGATTGATTCTGGTCGTCACCGACGGCGTCTTTAGCATGGACGGCGACGTGGCTCCGCTGGACCGGCTGGTCGCCGTCGCCCGCAAATACGGGGCCGTGACCTATGTGGACGACGCCCACGGCTCGGGCGTGATGGGCGAAGCGGGGCGCGGGACGGTGCATCATTTCGGCTTCGAGTACGCCGACGACGTGATTCAGGTCGGCACGCTCTCCAAGGCCTGGGGTGGCGTGGGTGGCTACGCGGCGGGCCATCCCGACCTGCGCGAACTGCTGATCAACCGCGCCCGGCCCTACCTCTTTTCCACCGCGCAGCCGCCTGCCGTGGTGGGGGGACTGGCGGCGGCCCTGGACGAAGTGCAGCGCGACCCCAGCCTGATGGAGCGCCTCTGGGACAACACCCACTTTTTCAAGGCCGAACTGGGCCGTCTGGGCTTCGACACCCTGGGCAGCGTGACGCCGATTACGCCCGTGGTCTTCGGGGAGGCGAGTGCCGCGTTCGAGGCCAGCCGCCGCCTGTTCGACCTGGGGATTTTTGCCGTCGGCCTGGGCTTTCCCACCGTGCCACGCGACCTCGCCCGTATCCGCAACATCGTGACCGCCGAGCATACCCGCGATGATTTGGAACAAGCACTGAGCGCCTACGAGCAGGTGGGCCGCGACCTGGGCATCATCCGCTGAGCCTTCTCTGCAACTTCCGGTGGACGCCAGCCGACCCTGGGGCCGCTAGCCTGCCGACATGACTGACGCTTCCTCCGTCGCCCCCGACCCGAACCGCCGCGCCCTGCTGCGGAGACTGGTCGGGGGCGGTCTGTTGCTGGGCGGCGGGGCCGCCGTGACCCAGGGCTACCGCTTCGGCGTTGTGCCGCAGTCCTTTGCCCTGCCGGGGCTGACCCGGCCCGTGCGGGTGGCCTGGCTGACCGACCTGCACTACGGCCTTTACATCGGTGCGGGCAGCGTGCGGGAGTGGGTAGACGCGACCCTGGCGCAGCGCCCCGACCTGATCGTGCTGGGGGGCGACCTGCTCGACACGGGCGACCCGGCAGCGCAGGAACCGCTGCTGAACGAACTGGGGCGGCTGCGGGCACCGCTGGGGGTCTACGGCGTGTGGGGCAACCACGACTACGGCAGTTTCGGGCGCTACGGCAGCCTCCGGCGGGGAGCGGGCCGCGACGACTGGCAACAGGAACGTACCCGCCTGAGTGCGGCCCTGGGCAACCGGGGCGTGACGATGCTGCGCGATGAGGGCCGCGCCCTGCGCGACGACCTGTGGCTGGGGGGGGTAGACGACCTGTGGTACGGCCAGCCCAACCCCGAAAAGGCACTGCGCGGCGCGGGGACGCGGGCCACGCTGCTGCTGAGCCACAACCCAGACCTGCTGCTGACCATGACCGCACGGCCCGAACTGGTGCTCAGTGGACATACCCACGGCGGGCAGGTGCGTCTGCCCCTGCTGGGGGCGCTGACCGTGCCCGCCGACCCCCGCTTCACGATGGGCTGGGTGCAGGGACCGCAGGGCGTCACCGGCTATGTCAGCCGGGGCCTGGGGATGAGCGGGGTGCCGCTGCGCAACCTCTGCCCACCCGAAATCACGCTGCTGACGCTGACGCCCGACTCTCGCACCGCTTCCGGTCGAGTTTCCCTGTCTGGGGCTGAACTCGGCTCCGGGATGAGGGCAGGGCACGACAATTGAACATCATTCAGTTAAAGCTCATCTACAGGTCTACTCACTTGGGCGGAGTGGGAAACCCCCACACTTCAGGAACTTGGCGAGAACAGTCGCCACCAAGGAGACCATCATGAAAAAGACTTTTCTCGTTCTGACCCTGCTGCTTGCCCCCGCTGCCACCACGGCTTTCGCTCAGGAAAGCACCAGCACCACCGAAACGACCACCACCACCACCGAAACCCCCGTCACCACGGAAACCACCGACATGACGACCACCGATACCGACACCAACGTCGAAAATGACGCGGTGACCACCGCCGCCGAGCAGGACGGCGTGGCGGGCAACGAGCGCGAGCCCGCCGGTTTCCCCTGGGGTCTGCTGGGTCTGCTGGGCCTCGCCGGTCTGATGGGCCGCAGCCGCCCCGCCCCCGTCGTGCACACCACCCACACCACGGCTACCCCCCAGCGTGAAACCGTGGTGACGGCGAACACCCACACCAACCAGAACGACACCAACCGCCGCTAAGCGCGGATACACCGAACCTGCCCCCGACAGCTTGATTCTGTCGGGGGCAGGTTTTTTGCGGCTGTTGGGTGCTCAGCTCAGGCGTAGGCCACCGCGCATCAGTTCGAGGATGCCGTCGGCGATGTACTGCACGGCCAGTGCGCCGAGCAACACGCCCAAGACGCGGGTCACCACGTTGACCCCGGTCAGGCCCAGCACGTTCGCAATTTTGCTGCTCAGGCGCAGGGCCAAGTAACACAGGGCCAGCACCAGCCCGGTCACCACGAACACGGCAAACATCAGAATCGGGTCGCCGTGCGCGGCATTGGCCTGAATCATGATGCTGGCGAGGGTGCCGGGGCCAGCAATCAGGGGAATCGCCAGCGGAAACACGCTGATGTCCTCGCGTTCCTGGGCTTCGCGCTCTTCTTCGGGTGTTTCCTTGGTGCCGCTTTGACGGGCCGAAACCATGTCGAGCGCCACCATGAACAGCAGCACGCCCCCCGCAATACGGAAGGCGCTGAGGCTGATGCCCAGATGTTCCAAGAGTGCGCGCCCGAACAGGCCGAACACGAAGATGATGCCGCCCGCGACCAGCGTGGCCTTGAGCGCCAGCCGCCGCTTCTCGAAATCGGGGCGGTCACGCGCCAGGGCAATAAACATGGGCGCGAGGCCCACCGGGTCCATGATGACCAGCATGGTCAAAAAAGTCCGGTAACTCAGGGTGACGACTTCGGCCCAATCCACCCGCAGAGCTTAACGGATAGGGTCTGCCCGGCGGCTCATACGGATTCCGTCTGATTCCCCCACATCCGGGAAAGCACCGGATGCGGGTCCATCGCCCGGAACCCGTATTTTTCCTTCTCCTTCCAGTCGGATTTCATCCCCCACGCTGGTGGATTCAATCGGAATCGGTATCAGGGGCGCACGTCCACTTCGAGTGCGGCGGGTGCTCCGGCATGTTCACCCTGGGTCGCCAGCACGTTGACGGTGTAGAGGTTGATGGATGTCCCCGGCTCCACCACGATCTGCACGGGAAAAGTCTCGCCTGCACGGGCCTGGGTGCGGGGCAGGACGACGCGCACCAGGGGCGTACTGCTGCGGCCTTCGAGCTTGAAAAACCCCGGATGCGACGTGGTGGTGTAGCCCCCGATGCGGCCTTCGAGCGTGTGCGAACTGCCGCCGCGAATCTCGACCCGGCTGACCGATTTTTTGCCCGGTTCGGTCAGAACGAGGTAGCCGCCCGCGCAACCACCGGTTCGCAGCTTGCCGATATCGCTGGCCCCCACGTACAGCGCCGGAAACAGCGAGGCCACCACCAGGCCCAGGCCGATCGCGGCGCGGCGCATGCTGCCCCGGTGCAGCGAGGCCAGAGCGAAGCCCCCCGGCCCCAGCAGCAACGGCACCAGCAGCGCAATCAGCGTGCGGCCCTGGCAGGGGCCAGCGAGCAGTGCCTCGCCGAGGAAGCGCACCCCGAACAGCAGCGCCGCGCCCAGTCCCCAGCCCAGCAAAAAGGCAGGCCACGCCTCCCGCGCACGGAAAACGGGAAAGGAAGAAGAGTCGGGAGGCGAAGCAGTCATGCTGCCGAGGCTAGCGCGGCCCGCACGGGACAGATGCAGGGGGGCGGGGTGCGGGGGAGGGCAGGTCAGTGCGGTTGCGCCCCGGAAGGCTCGGCGCACTGGGCGCACACCCCCAGGAATTCCAGCTGTACGCCCTGCACCTCGAACCCCGCCGGGAAAGCCGCAGGCGGCAGGGTGGGCAAGGCTTCCAGCTCGACGTCGAAAATGGCCCCGCAGCAGCGGCAAACGGCGTGGTGGTGCTCCTGACCGGGGTGGCGGTAGTCGTAGCGGGTGGCCTGTCCAGCCCGTTCGATGGTCACGACCGTACCGTCGCGCACCAAGGCGTCGAGCGTGCGGTACACCGTTCCCAGGCTCACGCTGGGCAGCCGCTCACGCACCAGGGCGTGAACCTCCCCCGCGTCGGGGTGAGAGCGGGCGGTTTGAAGCACCTCGACCACCGCCGCCCGTTGTTTGGTTTGACGCACCATCGTCATCCCTGACTTATAGCAGATTTGCCTTTGCTGTTCGGTGTCCGGCCTTCACCTCCGGGTGGGGGGCGTGGGGCTTGCTACCCTGAGCCATGCCCCAGCGTCTGCTGCCCCTCCTGACCGATCTGCCGCAATCCGGGGACGATTTGGGCGAAGCCCTGGGGGTCGGACGGGTGACGGTCAACACCCTGGCCCGGCGGCTTCAGGAAGAGGGGGTTCCGGTGCAGATCAGCCGCGCCGGGTACGCGCTCGCGCCCGGCACGCCCGCACCGGGGCTGGTGCCGTTGCGGGGGCTGTTCGGGCGGGCGCTGTGCTACCGGGGCCGCGTCACCAGCACCCAGGACGAAATCCGCTTCTGGGCCGATGCCGAGCGCCATCCCGCGCCGCACGGGGCCGTGGTGGTCGCCGAACGTCAAACGGCAGGCCGGGGTCGCCGGGGCCGCGCCTGGGAAACGGCCCAGGGAGCGCTGGTGTTCAGCCTGCTGCTGCGCGGGAACCCGCAGGCCGAACTCTCACTCTCGCGGTTGCCCCTATTGCCGCTGGCGGCGGGGGTGGCGCTGCATGCCGCCTGCACCGGGCTGGGCGTGCCCTGCGGCCTGAAGTGGCCCAACGACCTGCTGACCTCGGACGGGCGCAAGCTGGCGGGCATCCTGCTCGAAGCCGACCTGCGCGGCGAGGAAGCGCGGCGGGCGGTACTCGGCATCGGGCTGAACGTGGGCAGTGCGCCCGAAGGGGCCGGGTACTTGCAGGAGTGGGTGCCTGGCCTCACGCGGGCCACCGTGCTGGGCGAAGTGCTGGCCGCACTGGAACACTGGCTGGCCCAGCCTGCCCCGGACATCCTGGCCGCCTGGAAAGCCGCCAGCCTGACCCTGGGTCGCCGCGTGCAGGTGCAGACCCTCCAGGGGCCGGTGGAAGGGCTGGCCCGTGACCTGGACGTGCAAGGCAACCTGCTGGTGGACACTCCCTCCGGGCAGGTCACGGTCACGGCGGGCGACGTGCAACTGGTGGGCGGCCTGTAGACGTGGCGAGGCGGTTTGTCGGAGCTGCGCCAGACAGGAGCCGAACTTGGAACGCCCCGCGCCTAGTCCCTTTCCCCCAGCACCAGCACCTGTCCCGCCACCCCCAGCGCCAACGTGAGCGGCAGGCCGTCGCGCTCGACGGTGAGGGTGCCCAGGGCCGCGTCCACACTCCGCACGTTCAGGCGGGCACCAGGGGTCAGGCCCGCCGTGACCAGGGCGCGAAGTTGTTCGGGGTCGCTGTCGGGCACACGGGCCACCGTCGCGCAGTCACCCAGCGCGAGTTGCGAGAGGCGGCGCTCGGCGCGGGCGGGGAGCTGTCCGCACAGGGTCGGAATGGGGTCGCCGTGCGGGTCGTGCGTGGGGTCGCCCAGCCACGCGGCGATGCGGGCTTCCAGGCGCTCGCTCAGGGCATGTTCCAGCCGCTCGGCCTCCTCATGCACTTCGTCCAGCGGCACACCTAGCGCCCGGTGCAAGAACAGTTCGAGCAGACGGTGATGCCGCAGCACTTCCAGCGCCACCTGTTCGCCCTCGGCGGTCAGCCGGGCGCCCTGGTACGGCGCGTGCGACACCAGCCCCTGCTCGGTCAGCTTGCGGAGCATTCCTGTCGCGCTCGCCGGAGCCACGCCCAGCGCGTCGGCGAGCGCCTGGGTGTTGACCTTGCCCTGCTGCCCCAGCACGTACAGGTGCTTGAGGTAGTCCTCGGCAGAAGGGGAGAGGGAGCGGGTCATGCCCAAGAGTCTAGCGGGGCGACCTGAGAACACTGGGGCTCCTCGCCCCCCTACTCTCAGCGCTGTTGCGTGTGGTCGAAGCTGTCGGCAATTCGCCCGATGCTGAGGTTGTCGGGCAGGGGCCCGGTGGGGGCCGAGTCGGGCCTCTGGCGGTCGAGCAGCTCACCGAGCAGGGTCGCAAATTTGCCGACAAGCCACATGGGAATCAGGTACAGCAGAGAAAGGCCCAAGGTCAGAGGCAAGGTGACGAAAGCAATCAGAAGTCCGGCTGAAGCACTGTCGCTGCCCCCAATCATCGGGGTGAAGAGGTTGGAAAGCAGGCTGAGCAGTTGCAGCGCGATCAGGACCCACATCCAGGTCCGCAGGTTGTTGGCCGACGGCGTGACCGCCACCGGGGAACCGCCCAAGCGGGCCGTCGCTCTGGCGAGGAACTGGCGCAGGGCGGTATAAGGAAAGTAGGTCCCTATCAGGAAAGAAGCGATCATCACAAGGAAAAAGACCAGGCCGAGCGAACCGAAAAGTGCTCCGGTAATGTCTCCGAAAACTATTCCGAGCGTGAAAGACATTCCAAGAAGGATCAGAGGGACGATGACGATATAAGCCAGCATGCCCCAGATAAAGAACGACAACCACTTGTCCAGGGTGCCCTGGATGGTCCTGAGCTGGGTCGGCTGGCCCCGCTCCACCGCGCTCGTCGCGCCGTCCACCCAATCCTTACCCTGGCCCAGCAGCATCGTGTAGATCCAGGCCATCAGGGCAATGAGGGGGATAAACAGGAGGGGCAACAGGCCGATCGGTCCTGCGTTTGTCCCTGGCTCTGACGCAGAGGCACTGAACAGGAAAAAGCCCCCGATGAAGCTCAGCACCCCCAGCACGCTGAAAATGACGATCAGGATGCGCCAGACCCCCAGCCAAGCAGATAAGCGGCGCGACGTGTTCGTGAACTCGGCAAGGGAAGGTGTCATGTCTCTCTATTCTGCTTCATCTTGTCAGGAAATGGAGAGGCCGTGACGAAAGGGCCTCCCCTGCCTTGCTGGCATGCGGAGGCCCGGCTGTGCAGACGGCTCAGCCCCGCCGCGTCTGCCCGTCGAGTGTCAGCAGCGGGCCGTACAGTTCGGGGCGGCGGTCACGGAAAAAGCCCATGCCAGCGCGGAATTTACGGGCTTCTTTGAGGTCGAGGTCGAAGACGAGCGGCCCTTCCTCGGTTTCACCGAATTCCGCCACGATTTCGCCCGTGTAGTCGGCAATGAAGGCGTGACCGTAGTAGGTCTGTTCCAACTCACCGACTTTCTCGGTGCCGATACGGTTGGCCGCACCCACATAGGTCGAGTTGCTGACCGCGTGGCCCTGCATGGCGCGTTGCCACATGTGGTGGCTGTTGGGCGTCTCGACCTCGGCGGGCTCGGAGCCGATGGCGGTGGGGTACAGCAAAAAGTCTGCGCCTTGAAGCATCATCACGCGGGCGGTCTCCGGATACCACTGGTCCCAGCAGATGCCCACGCCGATGCGCCCGAACTGCGTGTCCCAGACCTTGAAACCCGTGTCGCCGCCGTTGAAATAGTATTTTTCCTCGTAGCCGGGGCCGTCGGGAATGTGGGTTTTGCGGTAGTTGCCGAGCAGGGTGCCGTCGGCGTCAATGCAAACGAGGCTGTTGTAGTGGGCTTGTCCCGCCTTTTCAAAGTACGAGAGGGGCAGCACCACGCCGAGTTCCCTGGCAAGCTCCTGAAAGCGCCCGATGAAGGGGTGGCCCTCAATTTCGTGCGCCAGCGCGAAGTATTCCTCGCGTTCCACCTGACAGAAATACAGGTTCTCGAACAGTTCGGGCAGCAGGATGACTTGCGCTCCCTGGGCGGCGGCATCTCGAACATGGCCCATAGCGCGGGAGACGTTGTCTTCCAACTGGTCGGTGATATGCATCTGCACGACGGCGAGTTTGATGTGGTCGGGGCGGCGGCTCAGGGTCATGGGGCAAGGATAGCGGGCAAGCGTCAGCGCAACTGTCGGCAAAGGCGTGACCTTCGCCCGACCTAAGCCTGAGACTCTCCGACCCCTGGCCCTCTAAACTCCCATCCATGACCCTCTGGACGCCCGCCCCCCACCCCGCCGCTCCGCCTCAGCCTCACGGCCCCGACCCTGACCTGTTGCTGGCGCTGCTGCCGGGGCTGAGTGCAGAGCAGGGGCGGCATGTGGCGGTGCTGACCGAGCGCGGCATAACCGCCAACAGCGCGGCGCTGGCGGAGGCGCTGGACCTTCACCGCTTTGTCGCCCACCCCATCACGGGCGAGTTGCGGCCTGTGGGGGCGACGGGCGGAGGCGGGCTGGGCAGCCTGATTTCCAAGATTTTCGGCAGCGCTCCCAAAACCACCCAGCACGACGGCGCGGGCCAGAAGGTGCCGCCGGGCGTGAAGGTGCAGTGCCGCGACGAGCACACCGGGCCATACCGCCGCGTGTATTCCAAACCCGGTTACAGCTACCAGCGCAGCAGCGTGTACCTGCCCACCGACAAAAGCGCCGACCTGTACGAAGAAAAATCGGGGGGCAGCGGCGACACCGCCTTCGTGTATGTGGGCGGCTGGGGCGGCAAGGGCGGCGCGGTGGACGCGGGCTTTCAGCACGGGCGCTACATGGCCCGCGAGCAGGACGACTGGGCGCCCTTTTTCCTCATCGAGCAGCCGGGCGGGGCGAGTGGCGTGACCGTCAGCACCGAGCGGCAGCGCAGCGGCGACCCCTGGCGCTTGCTGGCGGGGCAGGCCGCCGACCTGACCTTCTGGGTGAGTCAGGAGGCGGGCCAGACCATCCTGAGCATGACCATGAGTGGCGTGACCAATGTCAGCCGCGAGGCCGCGACCCTGACCCTCCGCGCCCCCGTGGACGCCCGCTACGCCTGGGACGCGCTGGGCGGCGGCAACGTGCTCAAGCGTATGACCACCATCGGGCAAAAGCGCGGGCATCAGAACCTCCAGAGCGGCTCTTACCTCCGCAACGTGCGCTGGACGAACAGCGTCATCGGCACCGCCGCAGCAAACGCCAGGGCGTGGCAGGGTGAGCAGACGGGCGGGTACTGCTCTTTCCCCAACCCCAAGACTCCCGAAGGGCTGCGGGCCGACGGTGCAGGCCCCAAGTGGCAGGTGCAGTACAAGGACGCGGGGAATGAGACGGACAGTGTGACGCTGAGATAGGGCAGAGGGCTGAAACGCTGGGGCATCTCTACCTTTCGACGGACGCGCTGCCGACCTGTTTTGCCTATTTTGAGCCTATGCGCCTTGTCCCGATTTCTCTGGTCCTTCTCCTCACAGGCTGCGCCGGGCAGGACGAAAAGATCGTTCGCACCTGGGCCGCGCCGCCTGGACAGTGGACCGGGCTGGAAGTTCGGGCCATAGACCTTTGGGGCGGTTGGGGGCCGAATCGTGGTCTGGCTGAACAGTATCTGGAAGTGCGCTGCGCCGAGCAGCCGAGCCTCCCGATTCGCCGCACCTACTGGCCTGGGCCGGATTGGTCGGGGCAGGTGGTCTGGAATGCGGCAGGAGTGACCTACCAGCACGGCACCAGCCATCCAAACATCCACAATCTGAACTTTCGGGCCGAGGATTTGTTGCAATCGCTGCCCTGTCTCAAGGCCAAAGGTTCCTGACGCAAGCCCTGATTCTACCAAGTTCCCTGAAAACTGGTTTCCGCCCTCACCCTTCTTCTCCCGTCGCCACCATCCGACCATCGTCGCTCACCCAGTCGCTCCATGACCCGGCGTACAGGCGATTGTGTGGCCCCAGCGGAACCCCCGCCAGTTCGCGGGCCAACAGGTTGGGCGTGGCGCTCACGCCGCTGCCGCAATAGGCGATGGTGGGCGCGTCTCCTACATTTAGCCGCTCGGCCTGGGCCTGTGCTGACTGATAGCGCCCGTCCCTAGTAAAAGCGGCGCTGAACGGGCGGTTGACGGCGCCCGGAATGTGCCCCGCCCTCCTGTCCAGCGGCTCGGTGTCGCCCCGGTAGCGTTCGGGAGCGCGGGAATCGATGAGCACCGTGCGCGCATCCTGCGCCTGTACGTCCTCGGCAGTGGCGACCATTTCGGGCTGGACCTGGGGGACAAAAGTGGTTGGGGTCGGCGTCGGTTCGGCGGTGCTGACCTCGCCCCCCGCCGCCAGATACGCGGGCCAGCCGCCGTCCAGGACGTACACTTCGCGGTGCCCCAGCCAGCGCAGCAGCCACCACGCCCGCGAAGCGTAGTAGCCGCCGCCCGTGCTGGGGTCGTCGTAACACAGCACGCGGCTGCCGTTGCCGATGCCCGCCGCGCCCAGCCACGCCGCCAGGGTCTGTGGGTCGGGGAGGGGGTGCCGCCCGCCTGCCCCGCTTTCTTGCACCGGGCCGCTGAGGTCGGTTTCCAGGTCGGCGTAGACCGCGCCCGGCACATGGCCCTCCAGGTACGCCAGCCGTCCCAGCAGCGGGTCGCTGAGCTGGTAGCGACAGTCCAGCACGCGCAGGTCGGGGTCGGTGCGGCGTTTCAGCAGCCAGGCGGCGTCAAGCAGGGGGGAGGGCATGAGGCCAGCCTAGTGTGGGGCCGGGGCGACACGGGGCAGGTTGTCTTGTGCGGGCGCAGATGAAGAAAAAATTCATAACCACTCAGACGACACGAAAAATATGAAAAGATACATTTGCGAAGTCTCTCAACCTTGGGGCGTGAGCCGGATGGACGAGCAGCGATAGGAGGAACCATGAAAGACATCATTCAGTCGTATTTCAGCCAGGAAGCGGTCGCCCATCTCGGACAGGTGGTGGGTCTCGACCCCACCCTGACGCAGCGTGCCTTGAGCCTGGGATTGCCGCTTCAGATCGACGCGCTGGCAGCCCACGCCGAAACCCCCGAGGGTCGCGCCCGCCTCGGTGAGGCCATCAGCAACCTGCCGCGTTTCGGCAGCGTGCAAGAAGCCCTGAGCACCCCCAGCGGGGCCGTAAATCTGCAACAGGCGGGCGAACTGCTGGCCCCCGCACTCCTCGGCGGTCAGGCCGACGAGATTGTTCAGCAGGTCACCCGCCGGGTGGGGGGCAGCATCGGCGGCGTGCAGAAGGTCATGAGCATGACCCTGCCGCTGGTGCTGAGCCTGCTGGGTCGCCAGGGCATGACGGCCGTGAACGCCGACACCATGCTGGGCCGCCTGCGCGGTGGACTGACCGACCTCAGCCTGGGAGCCGCCGCCGCTGCGCCCGTCGCCGCCGCCGTGACCCAGACCGGGGCCGCGCTGGCCGACAACGCCATCACCCCCACCAGCCTGCTCGACGCGATGAAGGCCGAATTCAGTGGCGCGACTGCTGAAAAGGTGGGCCGCGCCGCCGGATTTACCGGAGCCGACGCGGGCAAGGCCGTGATGGGCGCGCTGCCTGTGGTGCTCAACGCGCTGGTCAACAAGGGCCGTACCGAAGCCGGAGCGGGCGAACTGCTCAAGCAAGCTCAGGAATTCGAGCGTGTGCTGGGTGACGACGGTCACCTCAGCGGCAACCTGCTCGGCGACAGCGCCGAACTGGCCCGCCTGGAAGGCCAGGGCCGGGGCCTGCTCGGTGGTCTGTTCGGCAACGTGGACACCCTGACCGGACGCCTGGGCACCGCGCTCGGCGGCAGCGGCGCCAATGCCGGACGCCTGCTGTCTCTGCTCACCCCGATGGTGCTGGGCCTGCTGGGCCGCTCGGCCCGCACCTCCCGCATGAGTCCGCTGGTACTGACGGGGCTGCTCGGCGCGATGGGCGACAAGCTCTCCGGTCTGATTCCGGCGGGCATGACGGGCCTGACCGGGCTGCTCGGTGCGGGTGCGCTGGGCGCGGCGACCACAGCGGGCGCGGCTGCTGCCCCCACCGAGACCGTGATTGCCACGGCAGTTCCCGAAACCCGCGTCGTGGAAACGCCCGCCCCCGTGAATACCGCCAAGCCGGTCACCCCGCCCCCACCGCCCGTCACCCCTGTGACCACCACGACCACCGAGCGCAAGGGTGGCATCCCCTGGTGGGTCTGGCTGCTGCCCCTGCTGCTGCTCGGCGGCTGCTGGCTCGCCAACCAGAACAACAAGACCACCACGACGACCACCACCACGACCACCCAGCAGGACGGCGGCGGCATCATCGTCAACAACCCGCAGTCGGACAGCAACCTCCCCGCCGAGCCTTTCACCATGAGCGGTACGGCGGCCCCCGACATGCAGCTCAGGATTGAGGACGAGGGTCAGACGGTGGCCGAAGCGACCGCCGACGCCGAGGGCAACTGGACGGCGGAAATCCCCGCTCCCACCCCCGGTGAACACACCTACAGCATCATCGGCGGCGAAAATGCCAAGTCCGAGTTCAAGGTGAACGTGACCGACGAGGGCGCGGGCGACGCCACCGGGACGACCACCGAAACGCCCGAGGAAACCCCTGCCGAAACTCCCGCTGCGGGCGGCACCGCCACTGGCACCTTCGCCATCAGCGAACCTGCCGAGAGCGCCGAAGTGTCTGCCACGGGCTTCAACCTCAAGGGCACCGGCGAAGCGGGCAAGACCTACGAACTGCTCGAAGACGGCACCAGCGTGGGCACCTTCGTGGTCGGCGACGACGGCACCTGGACGGCAGACGTGGCCGCGCCCACCGCTGGCGACAAGACCTACACGATCCGCGACAGCGACGGCAACGAAGTGGCGACCCTGCCCGTCAAGGTGGCCGCTGGCACCACCGCTGCGGGCGAATGTACCCAAGACCTGTCGGTCAGCCTGAACGACGGCGAAACCGTTAGCGCCCCCTTCCGCTTCGGCGGCGTGGGCAGCGGCACCGGCTACACCGTGTCGGTGCGCCGCGCCGGGCGTCTGGTCGGCACCAAGGAAATCCCGCTGGGCGAAGGCTGCACCTGGAGCTACACCAGCAACCCCGGCGGCAAGCCCGGCACCGTCAACGACGTGATCTACGAAGTGCGTGCCAGCGGCACCAGCGCCGAGTCCCCCGCCGACGCGACCCTCAACCTCAAGGTCCGCGCCCAGTAATTCTGTAATACGAATTTCGCTCCATTCCGCCATAGTCGGGAAAGAGCCGCCTACGGCTCCATACCGCGAAATCCGTATCTTGTTCCCACTCCTTTCAGTCGGATTTCATCCCCCAGTGTGGGGGATTCAATCGGAATCAGTACAAGAGCGCGCACCGACATGGCCCCACTTGCTTCCGGCAGGTGGGGTTTTTGCTGCTAGCCTTGGCTCCATGCGCCTCATCGTCGGCATTTCGGGCGGCAGCGGGATTCCCTACGCGCTGGACATCCTGCGTTCTCTACACGCGCTGGATGTGGAAACGCATCTGGTCGTGACCAGCGGGGCCAAGCGGGTCATGACTGCCGAAGGCGGCGTGCGGCTGGACGAACTGACTGCGCTTGCGCATACCGTCCACGAAGACCGCGACCTGGGCGCGAGTATCGCCAGCGGGTCATTCAGGACGGACGGCATGGTGATTGTGCCGTGCAGCGCGGGCACGCTGGCGAAAGTGGCGCACGGCTTTGCCGACAACCTGCTCAGTCGCGCCGCCCATGTGACCCTCAAGGAGCGGCGGCGACTGGTGCTGGTGCTGCGCGAAGACCCCATGCCCAGACCGATGCTGGTGAATATGC
>NZ_JAUNHK010000158.1 GCF_030523985.1 Deinococcus sp. | reverse complement strand
CGTGGGTTTTCTTGTCCGGCGGGGTGCGGCATACTGACCGGGTTGTCCTGAAGCAGGTTCAGGGCAGGCGGCGGCGGGGAACCAAGGGCGAACTCCCTCTCCAGGCCGTTCTGCGAGACGCTGCCCCGCGCCCAAGGAGAAAGTCATGCGCAAGTTTTATACGTCAGAGTCGGTGTCTGAAGGGCATCCCGACAAACTCTCGGACTTCATTTCGGACAGCATCCTGGACGAGTTTCTGCGTCAGGAGCCGACCAGCCGCGTCGCCGTCGAAACGCTGGTCACGACGGGCATGGCGGTGGTCGCGGGCGAGGTCCGGGCACACACCGCCCATGTGGACATCCAGAAAACGGTGCGCGAGGCGGTGATGAAGGTGGGCTACACCCGCGCCAACTACGGCTTCGACGCCGAGTACAGCGCCGTGCTGGTCGCCATTCACGAACAGTCGCCCGAAATCGCCAGCGGCGTAGACCACTCCGAGGAATGGCGTGAAATGAGCGACGCCGAGCGCGAAAAGCCGGAAAACGCCTACAGCATGGTCGGCGCGGGCGACCAGGGCCTGATGTTCGGCTACGCCACCGACGAAACCCCCGAACTGATGCCGCTGCCCATTGCCCTGGCACATGGCCTGACCCGCAGACTGGCCGAGCTGCGGAAGGACGGCACCCTGCCTTACTTGCGCCCCGACGCCAAGGCCCAGGTCACGATTGTGCGCGACGGCGAGCCGCACAGCGCCACCGAGACGGCGGTGGACACCATCGTCATTTCCACCCAGCACAGCGACGACGTGACCCAGGAACAGATTCGGGCCGACATGCTCAAGCATGTGATTCCCGCCGTGATTCCTGCCGAGCTGCTGAACGACCAGACCCGCTACTTCATCAACCCCAGCGGGCGCTTCGTCATTGGCGGGCCGCACGGCGACACCGGACTGACGGGCCGCAAAATCATCGTGGACACCTACGGCGGGGCCGTGCCGCATGGGGGCGGAGCATTTTCGGGCAAAGACCCGACCAAGGTTGACCGCTCGGCGGCCTATTACGCCCGTTACATCGCCAAAAACGTGGTGGCAGCGGGGCTGGCACGGCGGGCACTCGTCGAAATCGCCTACGCGATTGGCCGCGCCCATCCGGTCAGCCTGCGGGTGGACACCTATGGCACGGGCACCGTCAGCGACGAAAAGTTGGCGGAACTCGTCGCCGCGCACTTCGATGCCCGCCCGCAGGCCATCATCGCGCAACTCGATTTGCAGCGCCCGATCTACGCGCAGACCGCTGCCTACGGCCACTTCGGACGCCCCGAGTTTCCCTGGGAGCAGACCGACAAGGCCGAGGCGCTGAGGGCCGCAGCGCAGCGCTGAGCGGCAAGCTGCTCCTCCGAAGGGAGGTTCAGAAAGAGGAGGCTGGAAAGGAAATCTTTCCGGCCCCCTTCGTTTTTATTGGCAGACCGTGACAGGAATACCGGAGATGCCCAGATTCAGATTTTCTCCGTGTCGCCTGCCTTGGCCGCATACGCCTCGGCAAACTTGAGGCGCAGGGCCTGGGCGCTGGCACGCGGCACCATCTCGGACACGTCGCCGCCATAGCTGGCAATCTCTTTGACCATGCTGCTGCTGACAAAGCTCCAGCGGGTCGCCGCCATGATGAAGACGGTTTCGGTGTCGCCAATCTGGCGGTTGAGGTGGGCGATTTGCAGCTCGTATTCGTAGTCGCTGACCGCCCGCAAGCCGCGCACGATGATGCTGCGGCCCTGCTGCCGCATGTAGTCCACCAGCAGCCCGCTGAAGCTGTCCACGGCGACATTGGGCAGGTGGGCGGTGGCCTCGCGCAGAATCTCCAGCCGCTCTTCCAGGGGGAACAGGTGTTTGCCCTGCTTGCGGGCGTTGTGCATCACGGTCACGGTGACCTGCTCGAAAATGCCGCTGGCACGGGTCAGCACGTCCATATGCCCACTGGTGATGGGGTCGAAAGAACCGGGGAAAACAGCTTTCATGTGCCCTCCACCCTAGCTCCCGCGCTTTCTTCGCGCCAGTAGAGCGTCAGGACGTTGGAGCCGTAGCGCCGCTCCTCGCGCTCATAGCCGCTAAATTCGCTCAGCGTCACCTGACTGGGATGCTGACAGATCAGCACGCCGCCGGGCCGCACGACGCCGCTTTGCAGTACAGCCGCCGTCAGCGCCGGAATGTCCGCCTCGTAGGGCGGGTCGCTGAAAACGATGTCGGCCCCGCTGACTTTGGGCAACTGGCCGAGCGCGTCCCCCTTGATGATGCGAACACGCAGGTCGAGGGCGCGGGCGTTCTGCTCCAGCGACTTGACGGCGCGGGCATCTTTCTCGATCAGGGTGACGCGGTGGCCCCGGCTGGCCGCCTCCAAGCCGATGGCCCCGCTGCCGCCGTGCAGGTCGAGAAAATCGGGAAAGCGCCCGGCAGGAGCGCGGGCCGCGAGCAGATCGAACAGGCTTTTGCGGATGCGGGCACCACTGGGCCGCGCCGATTCCGGCACCTTCAGTTCGCGGCCCTTGGCACTGCCGCCCAGGATACGCAGGCTCAATGGAAATTCCTCATGCTGGCGAGACTATACGCTATCGGGAAAATGCCACCGTAGCGAAAAAAGCTCCCCCGCCAGGGCAGACGGGGGACTGGTCAGGCCATGACGCTCAGTTCAGGGTCACGGGCGAACAAATCACGCCACTGTCGGACGGAGTGCCGTTGAAGTCGCGGGCGTGGTGCACGTTGAGGTAGGTGGCCCCGTCCAGCAGGGCGTTGGCGGCCAGCCCTTGCAAAGACACCTTGCCGTCCTTGTCGGCCTGGGCGACCATCTTGCTCTCCATGATGGCCGCGCCACCACTTTCGCAGGCGGGCACGTCGGCCTGACCCCGCTTGTGGTAGTGGGCCACGTAAATGGCGTAGGGCGTCATCCCCGTCAGGGTGATGTTGGTGCGGGTCGTGCCGAGGTCACGCACGATGCGGGCCGTGCCTGCCGGGGCGTAGACCGGGTCGGTGGACTTCACCAGGGTCTGACGCGCCATGGTGTACTCGTTGACACCGGGGCCGACCATCGAGCACGACGCCAGCACGGCGCTGAGGGCGGACAACAGGGCCACAGTCTGCACTTTCTTCATCACTCCTCCAGAAGCGGGGTGGAACACGAGAGAGATTTGCCAGTGATGATGGGCCAACGCTGATTGAACAAGTGGGACGGCTTCATCTTTCGGGCTGGGCAGGCCGGAGGGTGTAAGCGGGCGCACATTGTGTAGACGCCCTAAATCACGGCAGGGTGCGGATAGGCGGCACAATCGGGCATGCCTGAACCCCTCACCGCCGCCATCACCGCCGGGGGACAGTCCAGCCGCTTCGGGAGCGACAAGGCGCGGGCCGAGTGGCGAGGCCGCCCGCTGCTGTGGCATGTGGCCGCCAGTTTTCCGGCAGCGCAAGCGCGGCTGTTGCTGGGGCCGCCGGGCAAGTACGCGTTGGCAGGCTGGGACAGTGAGGCTGACCTGCGCCCCGGCCTCGGCCCGCTCGCCGGACTGGAAACGGCGCTGACCCTGGCCCCGGCGGGATGGGTGGCCTTTGCAGGCGTGGACAACCCCTGCTTGACTTCTGATTACTGGGAGGAGTTATTGGCGGCGCGGCGGCCTGGCGTACTGAGCGTGCAGGCCGGGCACCCGGAGCGCGGGCCGCAGCCGCTGGGGGCGCTGTACCACACCGACCTGCGGCCCCACATCAGCGCCCTGCTGGACCGTGGAGAACGCCGCCTGCGCCTCGCTGCCCCGCCGGAGCGGACGGTGGTGCTTTCCGGTCTGCCGCTGGACTTCTTCCAAAATGTGAATCGCCCCGCCGACCTTGCGGAACTGCAACAAAAAGAGGAGGCGTAGCAGCCCCCCCGTATCTGGCTCCCCTGTATCAGTGTCAACGCGGTAGGAAGCTGGCTACTTGCAGCTGGAGTCACGCCCGCAGTCCTCCCCCCTGTTGCCGCTGCATCCAGGCGGGGGCTTTCGGGCCGAACTTGTTCAGGATGGTCTGCTGGTCGTAGGCCAGATACGCATTGGCCCAAGCGAAGGTCTGGTTCAATTCGCGCATGGCCCCCGAGCCGCCCATCGCGTGGTCGAGCTGGTACACCACGAACTGCTCGGGCGTTTCCAGC
>NZ_JAUNHK010000157.1 GCF_030523985.1 Deinococcus sp. | reverse complement strand
CTAGCAAAGCGAAAACCACCAGCTCCGCGAGGGTTCCCCGCTGCTGGTGGCGTTGCTGGTCTTGCCCTTATTCGTCGTCGGCCCAGTCGCGGCTGCGCTCGACGGCCTTTTTCCACCTGTTCATCAGGCGGGTGCGCTCGGCTTCGTCCATTTGCGGCTCAAAGCGCTTGTCTTCCTGCCACTGCGCGGAGATTTCGTCGGTGCTTTGCCAGAAGCCCACTGCCAACCCCGCCAGGTACGCCGCGCCCAGGGCGGTGGTTTCGGTGACTTTGGGCCGCACTACGGGCACGCCCAGAATGTCGGCCTGGAACTGCATCATCAGGTCGTTGTTGCTGGCCCCGCCGTCTACGCGCAGTTCCAGCAGCTTGGCCCCGCTGTCTTTTTGCATGGCTTCGAGCAGTTCGGCACTCTGAAAGGCGACGGCTTCCAGCGCGGCGCGGGCGATGTGCGCTTTGGTCGTGCCACGCGTAATGCCGACGATGGTGCCACGGGCGTAGCTGTCCCAGTAGGGCGCACCCAGCCCCACGAAGGCGGGCACCAGCATCACGCCGCCGCTGTCGGGCACGCTCGCCGCCAGGGCTTCGACTTCGCTGCTGCTGCGAATGATTTCCAGTCCGTCGCGCAGCCACTGCACCACCGCCCCGCCGATAAAGACCGAGCCTTCCAGCGCGTAGGTGCGCTTGCCACCCAGTTGCCACGCCACGGTGGTGAGCAGTTTGTTCTGGCTGGGCACGGCTTCGCCCTCGGTGTTCATCAGCATGAAGCAGCCCGTGCCGTAAGTGTTTTTCGCCATGCCTTTTTCCAGGCAGGCTTGCCCGAAGGTCGCCGCTTGCTGGTCGCCGCCGATGCCCGCAATCGGCACCCGTGCGCCCAGCAGCCCCTCGGAGGTCTGGCCGTACACTTCGCTGCTGTCGCGCACTTCGGGCAGCACCGAGCGCGGCACGTCCAGAATCTGGAGCAGTTCGTCGTCCCACTCGCCCGTGTGGATGTTGTAAAGCAAGGTGCGGCTGGCATTGGTCGCGTCGGTGATGTGCAGTTCGCCGCCCGTCAGGTTGTAGACCAGCCAGCTGTCGATGGTGCCGAAAGCGAGTTCGCCCTTCTCGGCGCGTTCGCGGGCACCTTCCACGTTGTCCAGCAGCCACTTGACCTTGGTGCCGCTGAAGTAGGCGTCCAGCACCAGCCCCGTCCTGTCTTGCAGCGTTTGCCCGTGCTGCTCGCGGATGGAGTCGCAGTACCCAGCGGTGCGGCGGTCTTGCCAGACAATCGCGTGGTGGATGGGCTGGCCCGTTTTTCTGTCCCAGACGACGGTGGTTTCGCGCTGGTTGGTGATGCCGATGGCGGCGATGTCCGAGGCCCGAATGCCCGCCTTGCTGAGCGCCTCGCCCACCACGCCGATTTGGGTGCTCCAGATTTCCGCCGCGTCGTGTTCGACCCAGCCGGGTTTGGGAAAGTGCTGCTTGAATTCTTTCTGGCCCACGCCGCGAATGTTGCCCGCATGGTCAAACACGATGGCGCGGCTGCTGGTGGTGCCCTGGTCGAGGGCGAGGATGTACTGAGTGGACATGGTTGTTCTCCTTTGGGGAAGGGATTGGAAGACCCCTCACCCCTTGCTTTGCAAGGCCCTCTCCCCAAGGAGAGGGGGTTAAATCCGACCCTCTACCCTGGGGAGAGGGCCTGCCGCAGGCAGGGGTGAGGGGCCTTCTCCTCAGTGCTTGATGTTGTACTCGGGGTCGACGCCTTGCTGATTGGTCAGTTGCCGCGCACTTTCGTCGGCCCGCAGCAGCGCCTTGCCGATCATGGAGTCGTAAATCAGCGCACCCAGCACGCCGCCAATCAGGGGGCCGATGACGGGAACCAGCCACACGCCGTTCTCAAAGCCTGTGTTTTTGAAGCCAGCCACCAGCGCAAATAGGCGCGGCCCGAAGTCGCGGGCGGGGTTGATGGCGTAGCCGTGCATTCCGCCAAAGCTCATGCCAATTGCCATGACCACGAAGGCCACCGCCAGCGGCCCCCAGGCGGCGGCGACGGGGTTGTTCAGCTTGTCGCCAATCGCCAGAATCAGCGCGACCAGCAGCGCGGTGCCGACAATCTGGTCGATCATGCCAGGCCAGAAGGTGCCCGCCACGCCAGGGAAAGTGGCAAATACGCCCGTCGTATGGTCGAATCCAGGGTCGAATTGCTGCCACTTGGCGTAGTAGACGGCAAAGACAATCGCCGCGCCCAGGAAAGCGCCCAGCAGTTGCCCCAGAACGTAGTGCGGCACTTTGGCCCAGGGAAAACGGCCCGTGACCGCCATCGCCAGCGTGACGGCGGGGTTCAGGTGCGCCCCGCTGATGCCACCCGAAATGAAAATGCCCATCAGCACGGCAAAGCCCCAGCCGAGGGTGATGTTGGTGTAGCCGCCGCTCACAATCTGCCCTGGGATGGGCGGGTTGGTGGAGGCGAACAGCACCACCATCGCCACCACGCCGCACCCGAACAGAATGAGAACCAGTGTGCCGAGTAGCTCGGCAATGAATTCCTGCGCCGCCGTAAATTTCATAGTCCTCCCCCCGGCACGCCGCTCAGGTCATGGCCTGCGCCGCCTTGCCGCGCCGCTCCCGCAGCGTTCACAGATGTCGATACCCCCACGGTTGCACCCGGCTTGCACATTTGTCAAGGGGCGCTGAACATCTGTTCATATCCTGCTCAGTGGGGTTTATGCTGGCCTCTATGCCTTTGCCCGAACCCGTTGCCGATGAGGAGCAACTGACCCAGGCCGTGCAGGTGGCGCGGCTCTATTACCAGCAACAACTCACCACCGACGCGATTGCCCACGAACTGGGCACGTCACGCTCGCGGGTGTCGCGCCTGCTGGCCCTGGCGCGGCGCAGTGGCATCGTGGACATTCGCATCCACGACCTCCAGGGCCGCCCGCAGAATTTGAGCGCCCGCCTGCTGGAACGCTGGCCCGGCGTGGATGTTCAGGTCGTCGGCCTGCCCCCCTACGCCTCGCAGGACATGCGGCTGGAGCGGGTGGCGGTGGCGGCGGCGCACTGGCTGGCAGCGGCGCTGCGGCCCGGCATGGTGGTGGGGCTGGCCTGGGGCAACACCATCGACGCCGTCAGCCGCGCCCTGCCCCCGCGCCCGGTCAGCGGCGTGCAGTTCGTGCAGCTCAACGGCAGTGCCAGCGTGCTGGAGTTCAGCTCGGGCTTTGTCGGCGGCACGCTGACCCGGCTGGCGCAGGCGGTGGGTGGGCAGGTACACCTGTTTCCCGTGCCCACCTTTTTCGACGACCCTGCCACCAAACAGGCCATGTGGCGTGAACGCAGCGTGCAGCATGTGCTGGAACTGCAACGCCGCGCCGAGGTGCTGCTGTTCAGCGTCGGCAGTCAGGACGCCGCGCTGCCGAGTTATGTGTACACCGCCGGGTATCTGGACGAAAACGACGTGGCCGAACTGGCAGCGCAGGGGGCAGTGGGAGACATTGCCACCGTGTTTTTCAGACAAGACGGGCGCGGTGAGGGCTTGACCATCAACGGACGCGCCAGTGGCCCCGACCTGGCGCTGATTCGCCAGCATCCCCAGGCGACCTGTGTGGTGGCCGACCCCGGCAAGGCGCGGGCGCTGCGGGCGGCGCTGGATGGCGGGCTGTGCCGCACGCTGATCGTGGATGAAACGACGGCCCAGGCCATGCTGGACGGGGTGGCGAGAGACGCTGAGATAAACCTTTGAATGCCTGTCGCTTGAGGGCGTGAACGCCTCAGTTCTTCTGCTCTACACAGGGCAATGACCGGACTCGGTGGTCACTGCGCCGCGCCTCCCAGGTTTTCAGGCTGCTGACGACCAGAAAAGCCACCATCAGCGTCCAGGACAGCAGTTTGGCGAGGTGAACCGGATGCCAGCCCCCCACCTGATGGGGATAGACCCACGCGCCCAGCCAGGTCGCCGCATTCTCGGCCAGGAAGACAAAAAAGCCGATCAGTACGAAAGACAGCGGAAGCGGCATCTGCCAGTCACGCCCGGCGACCACGAACCCGACCCTGGTCCGTGCGAAGGCTGCCAGCAGGCCCAGGCTGATGACCAGTCGCAAGTCCGGGCCATAGTGATGGGTAAAAAAGTTGAGGTACGCCGCCGCCGCGAGGCCGATCTGAACACCCACGGGCGGCGCATGGTG
>NZ_JAUNHK010000156.1 GCF_030523985.1 Deinococcus sp. | reverse complement strand
AGAGAGCAGGCCGCCGAAACTGTCCAAGCAGAAAAGCGTGTTCGTTCCGGCAACTGCCGCAGCGAACACGCTCTTTTCTCCCCTCGTGGCTCAGTTCAGGATGCGCTTGAGGTGCAGGTAGATTTCGTACCAGTCCTGTTTGTCACGCGGGCGCTTGCCACGCAGTTCGATACGGGACAGCGTGCGAACCCAGTCGGGCGTGATTTGCGGCCCCAGGGTGGGGTCGGCAATCAGGTCGGCGAGGCCCTTGGGCAGGGCACCCTCGGTGGAGTCGCCGTAGAACTCGACGCCTTCGAGCAGGTCGTGAACCGTGATGCTGTAAGCACCAGCCAGCGTCTGAAGGGTTTCCAGGCTGGGGTTGGTGCGACCACGTTCCAGGTCACTCAGGTAAGGCACGCTGATGTCAGCGACCTCAGCCACGTCCTTGAGCCGCAGCCCTCGTTCGCTGCGGAGTTCACGGAGTCGTTCGTGCAGTTTCAATGTCATTCACCTCCTGGGCTGCGGCGGGTCATTCCTGAACCTGTGGGGTGTCTCGAGGTCAGGACTGTCAAACCGCCATTTGCTTGTGGGCAGAATCAGACACCCCTGCTCGGAGTGTAACACCGCCTCTCGATACGGTCAATACAGAATCGCCCTCCCCAAGCTGCCAGGAGCGAACCTGACCTTTGCCGCTCCAAGCCGTTACTGCCAACGTTCGCGGCTTTCGGAGGCTTCACCGAGCAGCAGGGGCCGCAGTTCGCCCAGCAAATAGAGACTGCCACAGGCCAGGGCCAACGGCTCCGAGGAAGGCAGGGCGGCGAGTGCCTCGGCTGGCCCCGCTGTCACTGTGATCCGCTCCACGCCAGCCTGCCGGAAGAGGGAGGCCAGATGCTCAGGAAGCGCGGCACGGGGACTCAGTTCGGCGCGGGTCAGGATGACCTCGGACGCCAGCGGAGCCAGGGCTGCCACCACGCCGGACAAGTCCTTGTCCTCCGCCGCCCCGAAGATGAGGGGCAGACGCTCGCGCCCTTCCAGCGCCAGCAGGGGCCGCAGCGCCTTTGCCAATGCTTGCGCCCCTGCCGGGTTGTGCGCCCCGTCGAGCAGCACCCGGCGACCCGACCAGTTCATGACTTCCAGACGGCCAGGCCAGCGGGTCTGCGCCGCCCCCTCCCGAATGGTCTGCTCGCTCAGGCCCAGTCGCCAAGCAGCCACCGCTGCCACGGCCGCATTGTGCGCCCCGTGTTCACCCAGCAGTGGTGTCTGCAAAGCCAGAGTGCCCAGAGGGCAGGTCACCGTCAGGTCATGCCCCGACCAGCCCAGTGGGCGCACCCGCACCTGCCAGTCACGCCCCAGCGCCCACAGGTCGGCCCCCTCGCTGTCCAGAATGCCCAGCAGTTCGGGAGCCAGCGCCGTCACTGCCGGACGACCTGGGCGCAAAATCCCGGCCTTTTCACGGGCAATCTGCTCGGGCTTGTCCCCCAGAATCGCCGTATGGTCGAGGGCCACATTGGTCAAAATGCTCAGCACCGGGTCAAGGGCGTTGGTGGCGTCCAGGCGGCCTCCCATGCCGACTTCCATCACGGCCCACTCTGCGCCTGCCTCGGCAAACAGCAGGCAGCCGAGCGCCGTGATCACCTCGAAAAAAGACGCTTCCGTTTCTTCTGCGGGCAGGCGCACCCGTTCCAGCGCCTCCAATACCACCGCTTCCGAAAGCTCCTGCCCGTCCACTACAAACCGCTCGGACAGCCGGGTCAAGTGCGGACTGGTAAACAGGGCCGTGCGCCGTCCTCCGGCACGCAGCATGGCGTCCAGGCTGGCGGCGGTACTGCCCTTGCCGTTGGTGCCGCCAATCAGCACCGTCTGAAAATACTGCTGTGGGTCGCCCAGGCGTGCCAGCAGCGCCCTTACCCGTGTCAGCCCCGGATGAATTCCAAACCGCTGGCGGGCAAACAGCCAGTCCACATTCGCGCCTTGCGTCACAGGGGGCAGCATAGCAGCCAAAAAAAACGGGAAAGGCCAGTGGGCGGCCCTTCCCTCCGCGTGCGCTGAGGCTCAGTTTTCAGGCGTGAAATGCTTTTCGATGGTCGGCACAATCTGCTTTTTGCGGCTGATGCGGTTGCCCAGGTCGGCCACCTGTCCCTCGGCTTCGACCCCGAAGGCTTCGCGCAGCAGCTTGGCTTCAGTGGCCCCCAGCACCAGCGCACGGTTGGTTTCGTTCAGAATATCCACCACGCTCAGCAGCACCCCGGTGAGGCCATCGTCGGCCTTGACCTGATCCATGGCCGCCAGCAGTTCATCCTGCCGCCCGAACACATAGCCAGGGTTGGTCGTTTCAATCACGCCGATGCCCCAGTTTTGCGGCTGTGTCGGGTCACCGAAGGGGAAGACCTTGAAATCCATTCGCAGCAGGGTCTCGGCGGGCGTGTCGCCCAGGTCGCTCTTGGCCGCGAACATCGCCAGCGCGTAGGCTTCCACGTCTTCGATCCCCGCAATCGGCGCAAGGAACTCGACCGCTTCACGGTCCCGCCCGGTGGTGGTGGGGCTACGGAAGTGCAGCGTGTCGCTCAGAATCGCGCTCAGCATCAGCTTGGCGTCCTGAAGTTCGACGCTCAGACCCGCCTCGCGGTGCAGGGCCAGCAAAATGGTGCCCGTGCAGCCTACGGGCTCAAAGCGCAGATAAGCCGGGCTAACCGTGGTCAGGTCACCGAGTTTATGGTGGTCGACGACGTGCGACACGTTCAGCTCGCTCAGGTTGGACACCGACTGGGCGCTCTCGTTGTGATCGACCAGGGCCACCTGACTTCCGGCGGGCAGTTCGCCTAGCAGTAGCGGAGCTTCCAGACCCAGTTCCCGCAGCACAAAGGCCGTTTCAAAGTTGAGTTCACCGAGGCGATAGGCCTGAGCTTCATGGCCCCGGCGGGAGAGAAACCGGGCATAGACCATCGCCGCACTGATGGCGTCGGTATCGGGATTGAGGTGACCAAAAACAGCAATCATGTTCACCATTTTAACGATTTGCCCTGGCGACAGCGGCCACTGCCGACAGGACAATGCAAAAACCCCCGCCGAAGCAGGGGCTTTTGGGTCAGAAGAGGGTTTAGAAGTTGACCTTGTAGCTGATCTTGAAGGTCTGGCCCTTGGCGGCCTTGCCATCGCCCAGACCGCTGCCGTATTCGACACCGCTGGTCATATCCTTCTGGCTCAGGTTGTACACGCCGTAGCTGAACACGAGGTCCTGGTAAGCGCCTTCAACGTACACGCCATTCAGGTTGGTGCGGCGGTTGTTGTTGCTGTCGCTGAAGTAGCCCTGGGTACCGCTGCCGTCGAAGGGGGTGTACTGACGATTCTGAGCGGTGTAACCGTCATAGCGCACGCCGATCTTGGTTTCGGGGAGCAGGAAGTCGTTCAGCACAACACCCGCACCGTACTTGGTGGCGCTGGCGCTGTACTTGTTGGTGTCCACACCGTTCACGGCGGTGTAGTAGCCGAACTGACCGTTCAGCTGAGGACGGAAGGGCAGGCCAGCCAGGGGGTCGGTACGCACGATCACGCCGAAGCCCGCACGGGTGCCCGCAGGACGGGTGCTGCTGAGCGCGATGCTGCTGTTGGCGAACGAGCCAGCCACACGCACATTGGCGACACCGACCTTACGGTCATAACGGGCATCACCGTAGACCAGGTTGCCGTCAAAGTTGCTGGTAGCGTCGTTGTACAGGCGGCCATAGCCCACGCGGAAGAACAGGTCCTTGACCAGCGCGTTATCGGCGTCACCGGCGTGACCGGCCTCAACACCGTAGGCGGTGAAGCAGGTGCTGGCGCGGCTGGCATCCAGGTTGACGCTGGGGTTCAGGACGTTGCCGACGCCGTCGGTGTCCTTGTAATCCACACCAGCGTTGTTCTCGGCGCAACCCAGACCAGTGCGGTAGGCGTTCTTGCCCACGCCGGGCGCGAAGCTCGACAGCAGGTAGCCACGGCTGAGGAGGCCACGGTCGGTGCCCACGCGAGTGGAGTTGCCGCCGTCCTTAGCCAGCGCGATGTCGCGGTAGTACGCCCCGACGAAGAAGCCACGGCCAGGGGTCACGTCGGCCTGCACAGCGGTACGGGTCACCTTGACCGAGCTGCCGCCGTCAGCACTGCCGCTGAAGACTTGCTTGCGGGCGCTGTCCAGCACGTTGTACGAGCCACGCACCGAGAAGATGTTGTAGGCCAGCTT
>NZ_JAUNHK010000155.1 GCF_030523985.1 Deinococcus sp. | reverse complement strand
ATGAGTGTGGCAATTCGTCTGACCCTCAAAGAATTTCTGGAAGCCCACCATCTTAAGGTTTCCCAGGTCGAGACGACCGCCCGTGACAAGCTTGACCTGCCGTTAGGCAAGAACACGCTCTACCGGATGATGTCCAAAGACCGCATCGAGAAGATTGACCTCGTTGCCGTCAACTCGGTTCTCGAAAGCCTCTCCGAGCTCGTAGGACGTGATGTTCAGTTAGGGGAGATTCTCGAATTCAGGCGTGGGGAGCGGCAGTAAAGAGCGTGATGGAATGAAGCCCTGCTGATGCTGGGTACTGCTACACGAACCTATCTTGTCAGTGCGTATGGAATCACATGCGGCTTACCCGTGTCTGGGTCCTGCAGCAGGTGACCTCTGAGACCAAACACATCTGCCAACAACTCATGTGTTAACACTTCGCTCGATGGTCCGTGGGCGTACACCTCGCCGTCCTTCATGGCGATGATTTCATCGGAGTAGCGCACTGCCTGATTAAGGTCGTGCAGCACCATCACTACCGTTTTCCCCTCCTCGTGGTTAAGGCGCTGGGCCAAGTGCAGCACCTCTAGCTGGTGCGAGGGGTCGAGGTAGGTGGTGGGCTCGTCTAGCAGCAGAATGTCGGTTTGCTGGGCCAAACTCATGGCAATCCAGGCGCGTTGGCGCTGGCCCCCGCTCAGGGCGTCTAGTGGGCGAGAGGCGAAGACCTTCATGCCTGTCTGGTCGAGCGCCCACATCACCGCCTCGCGGTCAGCCTCGGTCTTGACGGGAAAGCGCCCCTGATGCGGGTGCCGCCCAAACCACACCAGTTCTTCCACGCTGAGGCCCTCGGGCGCGGTGGGGCCTTGCGGCAGGATGGCAAGCTGACGGGCCACCTCGCGGCTGGGCAGCGTGTGAAGCGCCTGACCGTATAGCGCAATTTGCCCGCCCTGCATTGGTAATAGACGCGCCAGTGCCCGCAGCAGCGTGGACTTGCCGCAGCCGTTTGGCCCAATGATGGAAGTGACTTTGCCGCCCGCAATGCTGAGGTTCAAGTCGGGAACGATGACATTTGTGCCGTAACCTAACTTGAGGTGACTGGTAGAGAGCAGTGCAGTGCCGTTTCCTTCGTTCTTTCCATCTCCCATCATCATTTCGTTTTCCTCAGCAAATACAAGAAATAGGGCGCACCCACCAGCGTCGTCAGAATTCCCGCAGGTACTTCCGTCGGCGGAATCAGCGAGCGGCCCAGCGTGTCTGCTGCCAGCACCAGCAGGGCACCGAGGCCCATAGACACGGGCAGCATTCGGCCATGCAACCCGCCCACCAGCAGCCGCGCCAGGTGCGGAGCGAGTAGCCCCACGAAGCCCAGCACGCCCGCCCCCGTGACTGCCGCACCCGCCAGCGCCACTCCCACCGTCAGGCACAGCAGCCGAGCGGTATTGACCCGCATACCTAGCGCCGTAGCAAGGTCTTCACCCAAATTCAAAACGTCCAGCGTGCGTGACAGCAGCAGCGAAAGCGGCAATAACACAGCCGCCCAGGGCCACAGCCGCGCTACTCGTTCGCCGTCTGCGCCGTACACCGTGCCCGTCAGGAAGCTAAGGGCTGACCCCAATCCATCGGGCGCACGCACCAAAATCAGTTGTTGCACTGCGCCCAAAGCCGCTGCCACCGCCACGCCCACCAGTGCCAGACGTACAGGGTGGAGGCGACCTTGTTGCAAGCCCGTCCATTCACGCGAGAGCAGGAGCACCAGCCCAAACCCCGCCCAGGCCCCCGCCAGCGCCGCCCAGGGTAGGCCACCCGCAGGCGCACCGGGCCACGCCAGCAAAAACAGGGTTGCCGCTAGCCCTGCACCCGCGCCCACGCCAATCAGGTCGGGCGAGGCCAGCGGGTTGCGAATCACGCCCTGCATGATGGAGCCACTGGCGGCAAACATCGCCCCCGTCAGCAGCGCCACCACAATGCGCGGCAAACGCAGTTCCAAGACCAGTTGCCGAGTGAGGTCGTCACCGCGCCCCAATAGCACTTGTAGAACGTCGGCAGGGGGCGTCTTGACTGCGCCGAGGCCGAGAGCCAGCACCGAGAGGGCCGCAATGAGTGCCAACACGCCGAGGCCAAAAGAGATGGCGCGGGGGGTGGTGTACTTTGCTGCCTGCAAGGAGACAGCTTGGCCCCGAGCTTGTGTCGCCTTTTGCATATTCATCTGCCGATTCTCCGCGCCAGCCACACGAAAAAAGGCGCACCCACCGCCGCCACCAGCAGGCCGACGGGTGTTTCGGCGGGGCGGTCAATCAGGCGGGCCAGCACGTCTGCCAGCGTTAAAAAAGCTGCGCCCAGCAAGGCAGCCAGCGGCAGGCTCAGGCGGTGGTCGGCCCCCGCCAGCGTGCGCGAAAGGTGCGGAATGACCAGCCCCACGAAGCCAATCGGCCCCACCACGCTCACCGACGCCGCCGCCAGAAGCACGCCCAGCAGCGTGACCAGCAGCGAGTCGCGCTCGGTGCGTGCGCCCAGGCTGCGGGCCACGTCCTCGCCCAGCGCCAGAATGTTCAGCTTGGGTGAGAGGAGAAGCGCCGCAACCAGCCCCACTCCCATCAAGGGCGCAATCTGTCCAACCTGTTCCCACGTCCTGCCCGCCACGCTGCCCGACAAGGCAAACAATGCGCCCTGAGCGCGTTCTTCCCACAAAATCTGGATGGTGCGACTACCTGCACTTACTAAGCTCGCTACCGCTACGCCCGCCAGTGCCAAACGCAGGGGCGTGACGCCGATGCTGTGCGCCACCGAGTAGGCCAGCAGCGCCGCGCCCGCTCCGCCCGCAAAGGCCGCAGGAATGTACGCCCAGGCAGGCGCAGACGGAAAAAACACCACCATGAGCAGGAGGGCAAACGCGCCGCCCGCCTCCACGCCCAGAATGCCAGGGTCAGCCAGCGGGTTGCGCGTGACCGCTTGTAGCATCAGCCCCGACACGCCCAGGCCCGCGCCCGCCAGGAGCGCCACCAGCGTGCGCGGCAGCCGTAGCGAGTGAATCACCAGGCTTTCGTTGGAATCGTCGGGGTGCAGCAACAAATGGGCCGCTTGGAGAGCGGGCAGGTCAGTCGCGCCCAGCGCCAGCGAAGTCAAAAAGGCCACCATCACGGCGAGTAGCCCTAGCCCCAGCCAGAGCCACCTTGAACCTGACTGCGCCCCATTCACAAGGTCTTATCCTGATTAAATAGGTCGGATTTGTCAACATAAGTCAAAGCGTAATTCCACCGAAGTGCCCACAACTCGAAAGAAGTTGATATATCATTATCACTTAAGGTAGCTTAGCACCCGATGAAAAGAATGTCTGCTCTGGCAGCCCTTGCGCTTGCCTCTCCTGCGACTGCTGCGCCCCTTACCATTAAGCATTATTCGGGCGAGACCAAAGTCAATGCTCCCGCAAGCCGCGTGGTCGCACTCGGCCCACACGCGCTGGATATGCTGCTCAGCCTCGGCATTCAGCCCGTGGGCTACGGCGAGGCGGCGCAACTGGCTGTCACCAATTACGGCTCCCCCATTCGTCAGATTCGCTACCTGGGGAGCCGCGTGACCTCTGCGCCGGTGAATGTGGGCGACCGTTTCAAACCCAATCTGGAAGTCGTCGCCAGTTTGAAACCCGACCTCATTGTTGGTGAAAACTACGCTCAGGACGCTTATTCTGCGCTGAGCAAGGTGGGGCCAACAGTCCTCTTTGAAGGCATTCACACGGGCGACTGGCAAAAGACCTTGCCCGTACTGGCAAAGGCGGTAGGCCGTGAGAAACAGGCCAGCGCCGTGATTGCCCGCAACAAGAAAATGATGGCCCAAGCGCGGGAAACTCTCCCTGCCTGGATTCGTGGTAAGACAGTTCTGGTCGTCTGGAACGCAGGCGGGGCCAGCAAGGACGTGTACACCGTACTGGGGCCAAACGACTGGACGGGCGGCTTCTTCCAGAATCTGGGCCTGAAGCTGGACACACTGGGCGCACAGGACACCAGCCTCAGCGAGGGCTACCGCAAGGTCAGCAGCGAGGGCCTCGCCACCACCAAAGCCGACGCCATTTTTGTGATTGCCAGCAGCAAAAACACCGTGGCACAGGCCAAAAAGGATTGGCAAGCCAACGCCCTGGCCCAACGCCTGAGCGCCAGCAAAGCGGGCCACGTCTACTTTCTGGACGTGCAACTGTTTAGCCGTATTCGCGGGCCAATTGCCGAAGAACTGATGGTGCGCGAGCTGGGGCGGCA
>NZ_JAUNHK010000029.1 GCF_030523985.1 Deinococcus sp. | reverse complement strand
TGGCCCGCCTATGTCGCGGCGGTGGTTGTGCTGGCGCTCATGCTGGCGTCCTGGCTGACCTGAACCACACAGTACCGGGCCTGTTATCGGCCAGAAAAAGCCCCGCGCTTGCGGGGTTTTCTTCACCACTGGCTGAGGGCCAGCGTCAGTTTCTTGGGGTTCAGCTTCGCATACACCTCAGTAGTCCCGACACTGCTGTGGCGCATGTGTCGGGCCACGATGTAGATGTCGCCCGTCTGCTCCAGCAGCATCGTGGCGCAGGCATGGCGCAGGCCGTGCACCTGACGCTTCGAATAGTCCACCCCAGCGGCCTTGCAGAGCGAGCGCAGGCACAGGCGAATGCTCTTCGGATTCCGCCAGGGCAGCACGTACCCGGTGCGGCGCTCGGCCTCCACGCACTCGAGCATCATGCTCAGGCTCTCGGAAAGGTAGACCAGGGCCGTCTTCCGCCCCTTGCCGGTGATCGTCATGACCCGCCGTTCGAGGTCCACCTGCTCCCACGTCAAGCTGACCAGTTCGCTCATTCGCAGGCCACCATGCGCCCCCAGGAGGATCAGCAGATGTTCGTACTCATCGGCCACTTCCAGCAGGGCATCAATATCTTCCCGCGTGTACGCTTCCCGCTTCGTCCACCGCTCCGACGAGTCCTTGGCGCGGGGCGTATCGGCAAAGGGGTCAGCATGCAAGACGCCTGCCCAGCGCAGGGCACGGTACAGGGCGCGGGCGGCACTCCGGCGGCTGTTGATGGTGCCGGGGCTGACCTCTTCCCTCTCTAGCCTACGGATGTAACCGATGGTGAGGTCGGTGTCGTACTGGGTAAGCCGCTCCCAGCCGAGTGGCAAGGCATAGGCAAGGTAGCGGCGCACACCGGTACGGTAGCCCCGCCGGGTGTGCTCGCTGGTGTGGGCACCGCCCCGACCGAACATCAGCAGGTTGTGGTCAGTGAGCTGTGCCAGGGTTTCCACGTCTCCCTGTTGCAGTGCTGTGCGCGTGACCTGCTCTCGCTGGGCTTTACTGTAGCTGTCCCAATTGTGCTCATAGGACATGGACGCCGCTTCTGCGGTATTTTCCAACATGCTGTACCTCCGACAAGGTGCAGAGGCCCTGGGTGTTGGCGCACCGCGAGGGCCGTTGCTCATTCAGGCTACCTCATATAAAGCGCCTGTCAATCTGCTAGGAGCGTATATGGCCTACGACCCCACATTCGACCCCTACGCGCTCGGTGTGGCGGTGTCCTCCGGCGTCATGGCCGCCGCCATGCACGCCACGGCGCTGGCCGGAAGCGGCAAGGCGTGGCCCGCTCGCCGGGTCATGACCGCCAACCTCATCAGCACTGCCCTCGTCGGCATCGTGGTGAGTCAGGTCGTCCGGTTCCTGCCCTGGAAGGCTGATCTGGTCGTCACCCTGCTCGCCGCCGGGCTGACCGGTCACGTCCTCGGACCACGTGGTGTGTCCTGGGCGTTCCAGGGCATGGTCGAAGCCGCTCAGCAGGCTCCAGTGGTGGGCAAGCTGATTCCAGACGCCCCGCCCGACGAGCCGCTCACTCCCGAACCTGTTCAGGAGGCCAAAGATGTTTGATTTTTCTGCACTCGCTGCCCGCTGGAACGCGATCTACAACGGTACAGTGATTTCCGACGACCATCTCGGCTACCTGGTCATGAGCGTCGAGCGCATCCTGATCGCTTGGTGTGCCGTGCTGCTGCTGCGTTCGCTTGCCCGGTACATCTCAGCGGCCTTGCCCGAACCGCACACCGTGGACAACGCCGCCTACTGGCTGCGCTGGTGGCTGTGGCTCCGGCTGCGTGAGTTTCCGCTGCTCAAGCTGGGCGCGGTGGGCGTAGCCTTGCTGCTGCTGCTCCAGATTCCAGCAGGTGCAGGAGGGGCGCTCTCCGACGCCACGCTCTATCTCATGCTCATTTACCCGGCATGGATTGCCGCGTTGGTGGGCATGACGCAACTGCTCAACCACCTTACCCACAAGGTCACGCACCCCGAAGACTGAAATTTCTCGACCTGAGCGCACCCCCACGACGTGGACGGGTGCGCTCGCCTATTGGAGGCCCTCATGGGAAAGCCGCTCATCACTCCCCAGCTCATCCGCGCCCTGGTGCCGGGGCACACGCACCCCACGGTCACCGCCAAGAAGCTCGACATGGCCGCCCAAAAATTCGGCATCACCACGCCGCTGCGCGTGGCTCACTTCGTGGCCCAGCTTGCCCACGAGAGCAACCTTTTTCCGCGTGAAGAAAATCTCCAGTACTCGCTGAACCGGCTCTGCCAGGTATGGCCCAACCGCTTCAGTCCAGCGGCGGCAATCACCCAGTTGTGCGCCTGGAACCCCATCATGCTCGCCAACATCGTCTACGGCGGGCGCATGGGCAACATCTTTCCTGGCGACGGGCATTTCTTCCGTGGGCGCGGAATGATTCAGCTCACAGGCCGCGCCAACTACCGCACCTACGGCAAGCTGGTCGGCTTCGACCTCGAAAAAGACCCTGACCTGCTGCTCCAGTTCGGTGTCTCGGCCCTGGTGGCCGCTGCCTACTGGAATGCCCACGGACTGAATTTCCGGGCTGATCGTGACGACTTGAACGGCATCACCAAGGCCATCAATGGCGGCTACAACGGGCTTCAGCACCGCGCCAAGTTGCTTGCCGTCGCCAAGAAGCACCTCGGCATCAAGTAGGCCACACACCCCACAGGTGTGTCCCAATCCGCCCAGGCCAGTGCGAACGCGCTGGCCGTCTTCGTCCCTGGAGGACACCGTGAAAAAGTCTCTGATTCCCATGCTCACGGCTGCACTGATCCTCAGTGCGGCCAGCACCCAGACCAGCGCCCTCAGCGACTGGGCGAAAAAGCACTTCCCCAAGGTGGTTGAGTGCGCCAAGAACCTGATGCAGCCGCCCTTCACCATCTCGGAACTGGAGCAGCTCGCCACCCAGTCCGTGGTGGCCGCGCAGGAACTCAAGGGCGTGTTCGCAGGCAAGGAACGGGCCAAGATCGCCCAGACCGTCCTGTCCTACGCCGTGCAGGAAGTCTGCCCGGACGAGTTGGAAGCCTGGGTGGTGCCGCTGGTCGAAGGCGACGGGGTGGCCGCGCTGATCGAATCGGCCTTCCTGAAGCTGTTCCCTGAAAAGGCTCCCAGTGCCGCGCCCGTCGTGGATGCGCCTGAAGTTGCCCCCGGTGGTGTCCAGTGAAGCGCGGGTTTGTGTCTGTGTTCGCGCTGGCCGCGCTGCTGCTCGGTTCCTGTGCGCCGTCGGTCATGCACCCCAACGTGCCGCCCGCCGTGCCACAGGCCAGCGTGCAGGACAGCGCGGGCGGTGGGCTGAAGTTCCTCGGTGAATCGCTGTGGTTCGCAGCGGGCACACTGGAAGCCTGGGACGTGCAGGTGAAGGTCAGTGGCGACAATCTGCGCGTGAACGCCCCGGATTTCTGCCGCGTGGACCGTGCGGACATCCTCTGCACCGTCGCCAAGATTCCAGCGGGCAAGAACTTTGTCCTGCCGATGACGGGCAGCAACATCAGCGCCGTGGCGGTCTACAAGCGACCCAACGGCCTGAGCTTCAGCAGCCAAGCACGTCGCTGAGCTTCAGCCCAAGCGAAAGCCCCTGCTCGATTTGGCAGGGGCTTTGAAGCCTCTCGAAATGTAGAATTGGGCCATTGCCCAGGCGAGAGCGCAAGCTCTCAGAATTGATTCAAATTGAGTCCCCATCTGGGTAAATTCCTCAAATTCCGTCCCCATGACGTAGGGATTTAATTTGAGTCGTCCGTGGGGAAAGATTTTGGCGCGTGACAGGGGAGAGCGGAGCCAGCAGGTTCAGTTTCCGTTTTGCGGGGTGGTGGGCAGCGCCGCCACCGTGAACCAGAACTGCTCGAAGGAGCGGATGACTTCGACAAACTCGCTGATGGACACGGGTTTGGGAATATAGGCGTTGGCGTGGAGCTTGTAGCTGCGCCACACGTCCTCCTCGGCGCGGGAAGTGGTCAGCACGATGACCGGGATGTGCCGCAGTTTCTCGTCCACCTTGAGAATGTCGAGGGTTTCGAGCCCACTCAGGCGGGGCATGTTGAGGTCCATCAGGATGACGTGCGGCGCGGGGGCGTCGGCATACCCGCCTTCATGCCGCAAAAAGGCCATCGCCTCCACACCGTCGCGGGCCACGTGCAGGCGATGGGGAAAGTCGGCCTCCTCAAAGGCCTCTTCGGTCAGCATCACGTCGGCGGGGTTATCTTCGACCAGCAGAATCTCGATTGTCTTCATGTCGCTTGCTCCGTCTGCGGCTTGACCGCGCTTGGCAGTGTAAAGAAGAACGTGGTGCCCTGTCCCGGTTGGCTGACCAGCCAGATGCGCCCGCCGTGCTGCTCGACGGCGCTGCGCGTGACAGCCAGGCCAATTCCACTGCCCTCATATTCGCCCACCCCATGCAGGCGCTGAAAGATTTCGAAGATGCGCTCATGATACTCGGCTTCGATGCCGATGCCGTTGTCCTGCACGGAAAACCGCCACATCTCGCCCTCCGGCTCGGCCCGCACGCTGACCTGGGGCGGGCGCTGCGGGTCACGGAATTTGAGGGCGTTGCCCAGCAGATTCAGGAAAATATGGTGCAGCAGTTCCGGGTTGCCCTGAACGTGGGGGAGCGGCCCGACCTCAAGCTGCCCACCCACCTCGGACAGCCGGGTTTCGAGGTCGCCCGCCACCTCGCCGAGCAGCGCGTTCATGTCCACCGGGCCGAACTCGCGCCCCGTGCGGCGTGCCCGCGAAAAGACCAGCAGATCCTGAATCAGGTTCTTGAGGCGATGGGTGGCGGAGATGGTGAATGCGATGTACCGCTCGCCGCGCTCGTCGAGTTTGCCGCCATAACGCTTGGCAATCAGTTCGGTGTAGCTGCCGATGGTCCGTAGCGGCTCCTGTAGGTCGTGGCTGGCGACGTAGGCGAAGCGTTCGAGTTCGTGGTTGCTGCGCTGCAGGCTCTCGTTGACCTGCTGCAAAGCCAGGCTGCGGGCTTCGAGTTCGCGCTGGCGCTGCTCAATCGTTGCCGCCATGCGGTTGAACTGCTGGCCCAGCAGGTCGAACTCGCGGATGCCGAGAGGTGTGAGGCGCTGCCCGTACTCGCCCGCCGCGATTTGCCGGGTGCCGCCGGTCAGCTGCTCGATATTCGCTTCCAGCGTCTCGATGGCCCGGCGCAGCGCCAGCGCCAGCAGCGCGAGACACAGCAGCAGCCCCAGCGGGGTCAGCCACCGCACCCGCAGCAGCGACTGGTTACTGCTCCTGAGCGCTCCTGTCAGCCGTTCGTTTTCGGCGTCCAGCATGGCGAACAGCACGGCGCGGGCCTCGCCCGAGAGTTTTTCGCCCCGGCCTCCGGCTATTCGCGCCACTGCCGCGTCGAGCGACTCGCGGCGGGCGGCGATTTCGGGCTGCGCCGCCTCGCGCTCCCAGCGCTCGACGAGCGCCACCACACGGTCTATGCGGGTGTGCTGCCGCTCGGTGATGATGAGGTCCCGGTATTCCCCGACATGACGCCTGAAGCTCTGCCGGGCTTCCAGATACGGCTTCAGTACACTTTCCCGCCCCGTAATGACGTAGCCGCGCTGCCCGTTTTCCATCTGGGCGATGTCGGTCAGCATCAGCCGCAGCCGCAGCAGCCGGGCCTGCGAGTTGTCGGCGTAGTGGGCACTGGCGGCACTGAGGTTGAAACTGGTCACGATGCCCAGGGTCACCAGGGCCAGCACCAGCAGCGGGGGCAGCAGCGGGCGCACCAGCAGCGACGCCAGCGTGCGCCCCCGCAGTGCGGCAGGCAGAGAAGGCGTAGGGGAAGAAGGCCGACTCAGTCGCGCTTCTCCTGTGCGGATTGTTCTCGGGAGAGTTGGTCTTGCAAGAACGCCATCAGGCCGTGAATATACTCGCGGTCAAAGCGGAATTCGGCTCCGGCGGCCTCGTAGAGCCCAGGCACGCCCACCGTGTCGCCCAGACGCAGCGCCGACTTGTATCGCTCCAGCGCGGCGGCGGGGTCTTGCCGGGCCGAGCGCCAGATGGCGACGGCGGCGAGGTAACACATGGCGTACTCAATGTAATAAAACGGCTCCTGAAAGATGTGGTAGTACTGCCAGCCCTTGGCCCGGATGCCCTCGTCCAGCCCGCTCCAGTCCACGAAGGGGTGGAAGGTGCGGTCGAGTTCGAGCCACTTGGCGTCGAGATCGGCCACCTGCACGTCGGCAGGCGCTTCGGCATAGAGCCAGTGCTGAAAGGCGTCCATCTGCATGGCCCAGGGCAGGAAGGCGATGACGCCCTCCAGTTGCTTGTACAAGTACCGCGCCTGCTCCTCGGGCGTAAACACGTGCGAGAGGTGGTCGAGCATCAGAAATTCCATCGCCATGCTGGGAATCTCGACGAATTCGATGGGGCTCCAGCGGTTCCAGACGAGCGGCTGCGCCTCGCCGCTGAAAAAGCCGTGGAAGGCGTGCCCGACCTCGTGGAACAGCACCCGCACGTCTTCGGAAGTGCCGACCACGTTCATCAGCACGAACGGCTCGTTCGTCACCGGGAAGTACTGGCAGTAGGCGTGCGTCATCTTGCCGGGGCGCGATTCGAGGTCGAGCAGGCCGCCGCGCATCTGCCCAAAGCGGGCGGCGAGGTCGGCGTCCAGTCCGGCGAACGCCTGCTGCGCGAGGTCTTCGAGTTCGGCCCCGGTGCTGAAGGGCCTCAGGCTGCCCCGGCCCTGGGGGTCGAGCAGGTTGTTGCGGTTGTAGTCCCAGGGCCGCAGGCTCTCCAGCCCCAGCTGCGCGGCGAGGTCGCCCACCATGCGCGAGAGCAGCGGCACCACTTCGTCACGCACCGCGTCGTGAAAGGCCCGGCAGTCGGCGGGCGCATAGTCCACCCGGTCGAGTTCCTTCCAGCGGTAGTCGCGGAAATTGGCCTCGTCCGCGTTGCGCGCCAGTTGCCAGCGCGTCGCGATGAGGTCGAGCATCACGGCGTCGAGTTCGGGGGCGAGGGCCTGGTTGCTCGCCTGAAGCGCATGCCACGCCTTCTCGCGCTCGGCCCGGTTCGGTGAGTCGAGGCGCTGCTTGGCCTGGGGCATGGTCAGTTCCTCGCCGTCCAGGTGAACGCGTTGGTTGCCAGTCAGGACCGAGTGGCGGTTGACCTGCTCGCGATGCTTTACATTCAGGTCAACATTGGCCTCGCGGTAGAGCGCGGCGGCGTCGCGAAAACGGCGGTAGTTCAGGGCGAAGTCGGGCGCGGGCACGTAGTCCGGCACTGCCAGCAGCTTTTTGGTCAGGGCTTGCCCGGCGCGGCTGGCCTGCGGCGAGACCTCGGCGGTAAAGCGGCGAAAGCGCTCCTGCACGGCTTCGTCGTCGGTGTGCAGGTCGGCGGAAATGGACAGGCGGCTGGCGACCCCGCTCAGGCGGGCGCTGAGGTCGCTCCAGCGGCGCAGCCACGCGGGCACGTCGGCAGCGGTCAGCGGCGCGGCTTGCAACTCGGCAAATTCGGCGGCGTAGGTGTCCCACTGGGTTTCGGCGTCGCTGACGGTCAGCTTGCGCTCTACCGCTTCAGGTGAACGGTGGTTCAAGGTCATGCGGGCGAGTGTAGCCCAATCCTGCCCTGTTCCCGGCCCCCCATTCAGGACGTTTGCGGCTGAAAAGGAGCCGCCACACACAGCTTTTCGCCCGCCTTGATGCGTTCGGCGAGTTCCTCGGTGTCGGGCATGGGGGTGTCGCCCACCTCGTTCGCCAGAAAATAGCGGTAGCGGCGGTAATGCTCGATGGCGGCGTATTTGTCGCGGGTCATACTCAGGCAGGCCATCAGGCGCTGGTGGTGGTCTTCGCCGATGAGGGGGTCGTGCCCCGCCGCCCGCACCAGGGCCTGCGCCGCCAGTGGGCACTCACGGGCCGCGCAGTGCAGTTCTGCAAGCGTCAGGTAGCCTGCCACGATGACCGAGCGGTGCTGCTGCCGCGCCGCCTCGACCCACTCGCCCTGAAGGTGCGGCAGGTACTCGCCCTCGGCACTCGCCAGCGCCTGACGCAGCAGTTCCTCGCGGGCGTGGGGGCTGTCCACCTGCTGGGCTTCGCGCAGGGCGCGGTGCAGGGCGTAGGTGTCGCTGGTGGCGACCACTTCCGGATGAAGCAGGTAACGCCCGGCCTGCTCCACGACCGCGTCGGGGCGGCCCAGCGCGGTTCGCAGGCGGTGCAGCGCCACCCGGAAGCGGTTGGCCGCCGCCGGGGTGTCCTCCAGTTCCCAGAGCTGCGCCACGATGTCATGGCGGTACTTGCCCTCGGGGTGGGCGTGCAGGAACCACATCAGCTCCTCGGCGCTGCGGGCGGGCCACACCACACTCTGACCGTCGAGAAGCACGTCTGCCTGCCCCAGCGACCGGAGCAGGAGTTGCGGGGCAGCCGAAGGGCAGACGGCAGGCTTGTGCGTGACAGCCTTCACACTTGCCAGTCTAGAGGGACGCGGGTAGCCCCGTGACCCTCCCCCCATTCTCTAAACGGTGCGCCAACGGGGTCGTCTCGGAAAGCCAGCCCAGCTTCATAGGGAAGCGGGGCGTATAACATGGGGCACATCCAAATTTTTCCAGGCGGGGGGGCAAGCGTTGAGGGCGATTTCTCTGTTGGCTCGAGGTGTGCTGTGGGTTCTGCTGCTGGCGCTGCTGGCCGGAGCCGGACTCTTTCTGTGGTTGCGCGGCCAGACTACGCCGCAGTGGGCCGGAACCATCACCACCGGGGGCACTCTGGGCAGCGAGGTGAAGGTGACCCGCGACGCCTGGGGCGTGCCGCACATCCGCGCCCGCACCGACGAAGACGCGGTTTTTGCCCTCGGCTATGTCCACTGGCAAGACCGCGCCTGGCAAATGGATTTTCAGCGGCGGGTGGCCCAGGGTCGCCTCTCCGAGGTGCTGGGAGACGCGACGCTGAATCAGGACAAATTTCTGCGCACTTGGGGCTTTCAGCGGGCGGCGCAGTCGGCGCTCCCGGCCCTCGCACCCCGCACCCGTCGCCTGATCGCCGCCTACACCGCCGGGGTCAATGCGGCGATGGGGTCGGGCAAGACGGCGCTCGAATTTCAGATTCTGCGCTATCGCCCGGAGGCCTGGACCGACGTGGACAGCGTGTCGTGGAGCAAGCTGATGGCCTTCGACCTCGGCGGCAACTACGAGCAGGAAGTGGTCGGCGCGGCGGTGGTCGGGCGGCTCGGGCAGGGCGGGCTGGCACAGGTCTTTCCGCCCTACCCGGCAGGCGCACCCACTGTCCTGAGCGCGGAGGAAATCGGGGTGCAGCACGAGGTGGCGGGGCCGCCCACCGACACGGCTGCCCACCTGACGAACGCGACACTGGCGGCGCTGCGGGCCAACCTACGGGCGGCGCAGGCGCTGGGGATGCAGGCGGTGCCGGGCAAGGGCAGCAACAACTGGGTCGTCGGCGGCAGCCGCACCAGCAGCGGCAAACCCCTCCTGGCCGACGACCCGCACTTGGCGCTCAGCAGCCCGATGCTGTGGTATCTGGCCGACATTCAGGGCAAAGACCTTAAGGCCATCGGCGCGAGCATTCCGGGCCTGCCCGCCATCGTCATCGGGCGCAACGAGCGGGTGGCCTGGGGCGTGACCAACGTGAATCCCGACGTGCAAGACCTCTACCTCGAACCCCCCGGCACGCCGCTGAGCAGCCGCACCGAGGTCATCAAGGTGAAGGGGCAGCCCGACGTGACCCTGACCGTACGCGAAAGTCGGCACGGGCCGATTATCAGCGGGCAGGGGGCCGGAACCCTGGGCGCAGGCGGGCAGCAGGTCGCGCTGAAGTGGACGGCGCTGCAACCGGGCGACACCACCATGGACGCTTTTCTGGGACTGAACTATGCCCGCGACTGGGCCGACTTCACCGGGGCGCTGCGTTCCTATGTCGCGCCCAGCCAGAACTTCGTCTATGCCGATGTGGACGGCAACACCGGGTACTACGCGCCGGGACGGGTGCCCACGCGCCAGGGCTGGGACGGGTCGCTGCCCGTGTCCGGCGACGGCTCACGCGAGTGGACGGGTTTTATCCCCTTCGAGCAGATGCCGCATACTTTCAACCCCGCCGACGGTCTGGTCGTGAGCGCCAACAACCAGGTCGTGCCCGAGAGCTACCCCCACAACCTCGGCAACGAGCGCAACTGGGCCGCGCCGTACCGTGCCCAGCGCATCACCGACCTGCTGACGGCCAAACCCGGCGGCCTCACGCTGGACGACATGAAAAAGGTGCAGCTCGACACCCACAGCCTCGTCTGGGACGACCTTAAGCCCTACCTCCTCGCCACCGTGCCGAAGGACGAAGCAGGCCGCCGGGCGCTTGAGCGGCTGCGCGACTGGGACGGCGATCTGACGGTGAGCAGCGTGCCGGGCACCATCTTCGAAACGTGGCTGATCGAGCTAGGGAAAATAGGCCAGGACGACTACGGGGACACCTTCACCCTGAACAGCCTCGCCGTGCGTAATCAACTGGCGACCCAGGGCGCGTTCTGCGGCAGCGACGGCACCTGCGCCGACGACCTCGCCCGCACCCTGGACGCCGCCGTGCGGCACCTGACCGAACGCCTCGGCCCCGACTCGAGCGGCTGGCAGTACGGCAAGCTGCACCGGGTCGCCAGCGACCACCAGGTATTCGGCAAGATTTCGCCCCTGAACCGGGTGTTCAACCACTCGGCCCCCACCCCCGGCGGCACCGACACGGTCAATGTGGCGCGGCCCGACCCCCTCACCTTCCGCCAGACGCACGGGGCCAGCTACCGCCAGATCGTCGACCTGAGCGACCCCAACCGCAGCCTCTACGTCGGCAGCCTCGGTCAAAGCGGCAACCCGCTGCTGCCCCACGCCGCCGACCAGCAGAACCTGTGGGTTCAGGGCGGCTACCTTCCCATGAGCACCGACCCCGCCGACTGGGGCCGCACCCAGACGCTGACGCTGAAATGACGCTATGCAAACGCGGGCCGGGATGAAGGTTTCCCGGCCCGCGTTTCCTTGCCGCTCAGGGCAGCGTAATGTCCATCAGCGGCACGACCCGGCCCGTTTCGCCCCGCACTTGCTGCACAAGTCGGCCGTCCACCCAGACGCTCAGGCGGCCTTGCGGCACATTCAGAAAGCCGTAGCGCCCGGAACCGTCGGTGGCAGCGGTGGCGACGACCTCACCCCCTGCGTTTCGCAGCTCGGCTGTGTGGTTGCCGGGCACACTCGCCACCACGCGCCCGCTCAGGCCGCGCAGGGTGCTGGCGGGCGTGCCCGTGCGGGCCACAAAGGTCGGGAAGGGAGCGCCCGCTTCGGTGGTCAGCTTGGGGGCCAGTTCGGGCCAGACCTGCTCCTTGGTGCGGGTTCCGGCGTTCACGTCCTTATCGGGCGTGCGGTAGGAGTATCCGGCCCAGCCCAGGCCCGCCGCCTGCGCTTTCTTGACCTGATTGACGGTGCTGACCTGATCGTTGAGGTAGATGGCCGCGCCGCTGACCTGCTCGGTAAGGGGGTACTTGGCCTTCAGGGCGGCGGCGAAGCTGTTCCACTGGTCGAACCACAGGGCCTGGTCGGCCACGAAGTCGCGCTTGTAGTTCATCATCACGTTCTGGTCGAGGTAGCCGAGTTTGACCCAGCTCAGCCAGTCTTGCAGCACCTCGGCGTAGGGACGGCTGCTGGTGAAGGCGGCCTCGTCCGCCGGGCCTGCGCCGTAGGTGATGGTCGCGGCGCTGACGGCCACGCCGGGCTTGACGGCCTTGACTGCCAGGGCCGTTTCGCGCACCAGATTGGTGACCTGCTGCCGACGCCACGCGCTCCACTGCGGGTCGGCAGGGTCGGGCGTTCCGGTCGCGCCCGTTTCAGTGCGGTAGCGTTCCAGCGCCGTGGGGTTGTAGCCCCACACGTTCGGGCCGCCTGCTGCCGGGTTGTAGTCGGTGTAGCGCACCCGGTCAAACTGCACGCCGTCCACGTCGTAGTTTTTTGCTACCGACACGTACATGTTCTTGATGTACTCGGCGGCGTCAGGATGACCGGGGTCCAGCAGCCAGTCGTTGCCTCCCCGCACCGTCCCGTCTACCTTGACCATCAGCCAGTTGTCGCGCCCCGTCGCTGCCAGCCCGTGCCGGTTGAAGGCGTGCTCGGCACTCTTGGGTGGCGTGGTGCTGTTCCAGATGGCGGTGGTGATGATCCAGGCATAGACGCGGATGTTCTGGGCGTGCGCCTTGGCGATCACGTCGGCCAGCGGGTCGAAATTCTCAGCCACGGCGGAGTCGTCGGTGCGAGGCATGGCGGCGTTGTTGCAGTAGCAATCGCCGCGCCGCCCCACCTGCACCATCAGCGTGTTGATGTTGGCGCGGCGGGCGGTGTCCACCAGTTGCGTGACTTCCTCGGGCGTCTTGATGCCGGGGCCGAAAGCGTCCACCCACAGCCCGCGCACTTCCCCGCTGGTGCCGGGGGCAGTGAGTTCGGGTTCGGGCGCGGGCCGCTGGTCGCAGGCGGCGAGTAGTAGAGCAGAAAGGGCGGCGAGAGCGAGGCGGGCCGGGGTGCGCTGAGACATGAAATCCCTCCTTGAGTCAGGAAAAATGCGGCAGAGATGAAACGCTCACGAACGGCTCTGGGTATCGGCGGCGTCACGCAGCGCGTCGCCCATGAAGTTGAAGGCGAGGACACTGACGAAGACGAACAGGCCGGGCCACAGCAGCCAGGGATAGTTGCTCACCACTTCGAGCTTGCTGGCGTCACGCAGCAGCAGCCCCCAGCTGGTCATGGGTTCCTTGATGCCCAGCCCCAGAAAACTGAGGGTGCTTTCGCCCAGGATGTACCCAGGCAGGGCCAGGGTCGCCGTGACCAGCAGAAAAGAACTCAGGTTGGGAATGATGTGACGCAGGATGACGCGTAGGTTGGACGCGCCGAGGGCCTGCGCCGCCGACACATAATCCAGCCCCCGTGCCGACAGCACCTGACCGCGCACCACGCGGGCGAGACTGGCCCAGCCGATCAAAGCCAGCACCGCCACGATGCCGGTGTACACCCAGGTCGAAGGCCAGCGGGCCGGAATCAGGGTGGCGAGGGCGAGCAGGATAGGCAGGCGCGGAAACGAGAGCAGCACTTCCACCACGCGCTGAATCAGGCTGTCCACCCAGCCGCCGAAATAGCCGCTGATGCCGCCCATGACGATGCCGATGGCGAACGAAATCAGCACCCCGATGACGCCCACCGTCATGCTGACCTGTGCGCCCACCAGCGTGCGCGAGAACAGGTCGCGCCCCAGTTGGTCGGTGCCGAAGGGGAAAAAGTAGCGCGGAACTGTCTCGCCATATTCGTTTTCCCCGTCAGGAACGCCGAACAGGTGCAGGTCGGTCTGCACGCCGTAGAAGGAATAGGGTTCGCCGCTCACGAAAAACTGAATCGGAACGGGCGTGGTCGTGTCGGGCACGGTCTTTTTGGCGAACGTCACCGGGTCGCGCTCGGTCTTGGAGCCGTAGACGAAAGGCCGCATCAGCCGCCCCTCGTGCACGACATGCACCGCCTGCGGGCGCTGGTATTCGTAGCCCTCGTGCTGGGTGGTGATGTTGTAGGGCGCGAGAAACGGTGAGAGCAGCGCCATCAGGTACAGGCCAATCAGCACCCAGCCTGCGAGGACGCCCGGCTTGGACTTGCGGTAGCGCCGCCACGCCATCTGGAGCGGTGTCCGGCTTTCCAGGCGAGTCACGAGTACCTCACGCGGGGGTCGGCCCAGGCCAGAGCGAGGTCGGAGAGCAGGTTGCCGATGAGCAGCAAGAAGGCCGAGAGCATCAGCAGGGTCATGGCGGTGTACTGGTCCTTGTTGAGCAGCGAGTCGTAGAGCAGCGGCCCGATGGTGGGCAGGCTCATGACGATGGAGATGATGATGGTGCCGCTGATCAGCGTGGGCAGGCTCAGGCCCGCCAGACTGATGAGGGGATTGATGGCGTTACGCACAGCGTGCTTCCAGACGACGCGGCCCTGGGGCAGTCCCTTGGCCTTGGCGGTACGGACATAGTCCTGCCCCAGCACGTCCAGGGTACTCGCCCGCATCTGGCGCATCAGGCCCGCCACCCCTTCCAAGCCCACCGCCAGCACCGGAATCCAGAGGTGCGCGAGCAGGTCGAGGACTTTGGCGAGCGACCACGGCGCGTCGATCATGTCGGGGCTGAACAGGCCGCCCACGTTGGTGCCGCCGAGTTGCCGCACCAGCACCACCAGCAGCAGCGCCGCCAGAAAGTCGGGAATGGCGAGGCCCACATAGCCCAGAAAATTGGCGATCTGGGCCGGAACACCGTGGCGGTTGAACGCCGTGTAGATGCCGAGTGGTACGGCGATCACCCACGTCAGTAGCAGGGTCAATCCGGCGATGAAGACCGTCCAGCCCAGCCGCTCCCCGATGATGGACGTGACCGGCGCACCCGACGCGAACGAATAGCCGAAATCCAGCCGCGTCACCACGCCCGTGATCCAGTTGAGGTACTGCTTCCAGGCCGGTTCGTTCAGGCCGAGTTGACGGGTAATGTTTTCGACCGTTTCCTTCGAGAAACGCGGGTCTTCGAGGTACTGATCGACGAACGACCCCGGCTGCAACTTGATGACGGCGAAACAGATCACCGAAATGAGCAGCAGCGTGGGAATCATGCCGAGAATCCGGCGAATGGTGTAGTTCAGCATGCGGGGGAGGGGCCATGAGCCGTGAGCGCCGAGGTCTTTTGCCTCATGGCCCACAGCCCACGCCCCACGGCTCCTTTACTTCTGGAAAATCAGCGGCACGGGGTTGTAGCCGGGAATCACGCCGAGGTTGTAGACGTAGTTGCCGTAGCGGTCGCTGATGGCCCCGATGTTTTCGGGCTTGGCGATGGGCGTGACCGGCAGGTTCTGGGCAAAGTTGAGCTGCCAGCGGGTGTAGAGCGCCTTGCGCTTGGAAGCTTCGGGCGTGGTCGAGGCGTCGTCGAAGATGTTGTAGATCTCTTTTTCCCAGGGGAACATCTTGGCGACGTTGGGCTTGTCCCCGTCCTTAGCAGGCATCAGCGAGCGGTGCCAGTAGTACAGCGCCCCGCCGGGCTGCCAGATGGGGCGGCGCAGCTCGGGGTCGGGCTGGTCCCCGAAGGCGTGCAGAATCATTTCCCAGTTGCCGCTCTGCCCCGTCGAGAGCAGCTTGCTCGACAGGATGCCCTTCAGGTTGACCTTGACGCCCACCTTGGCGAAATCGCTCTGAATGATGGCGGCCATCGGCGGGTACACGGGCGAGTCGGTGCCGTAGGTCAGGTCGAATTCCAGCGGCTTGCCGCCCGGCAGCAGGCGAGTGCCCGCGCCGTTTTTCTTGCTCAGGCCCAGCGCGTCGAGCGCCTTGTGCGCGGCGGCGAGGTCGAAACTGCCGAGCTGCCGGGTGGTGTTGGCGTAGAACGCCTTGTTGGCGGGTGCCACACCGTGACCGGGCAGGCTGGCGAGGCCGTTGTACACGGTGTCGATGATGCGTTCACGGTTGAGCGCACTCTGCATGGCGCGGCGGAAGCGCACGTCGCTGAACAGCTTGGCGAGTGCGGGGTCTTTGGCGTCGAAGTTGTAGGCCACGAAGGGCGGGCTGCCGAACAGCGCCGTGGAGCGCAGCACCTTGAACTTGCCGCCCGCCACTTCCTTCTGCTTGAGGTCGGGGAACTGGGCGCCGGAAATGTTGAGCTGGTCGAGGTTGCCCGCCAAGAACTGCGACACCTGCGCCTGCGGGTCACGAATAATCAGGAATTCGAGGGTGTTCAGGTAAGGCAGTTTGGTGCCCGCGCCGTCCACCTTCCAGTAGTTGGGGTTTTTGGTCAGGGTGACTTTCTGCCCCGCCGTGTACTTGCTGAGCTTGAAGGGGCCGGTGCCGACCACGTCGGCCTCGTTCACGTTGGTGGGCCACGCCTTGTTCACGTCCGCGCCGGTGAATTTGGCGAGCTTGTGCTGCGGCATGATGAAGTACCGCTGCTGGAGCAGGAAGGCGGGTGCGGCGCGGGGCAGGTCGAACTGCACCACGTAGTCGCTGACCTTCTTGATGGTCACGGGCTGACCGTCGAGCTTGAAATTCCCGGCGTCCCCAGCGCGGGCCTCGGGGTTCATGATGAAGTTCTTGTAGGTAAAGACCACGTCGTCGGCGTTGAACGCCTGTCCGTCCGACCACTTGACGCCCTGACGCAGTTTGAAGGTGTAGGTCTTACCGCCGTTGCTGACCGTCCAGCTCTCGGCCAGCGCGGGTTCGAGCTTGTAGGTGGCGAGGTTGAACTCGACCAGCCCGTCGAAGAGCTGCTGCGAAATCAGGCCGAGGTTGTTGTCGATGGCGCCGTAGTAAAAGAGGCTCTGGGGGCTGTCACCGAGGGCCAAGGTAAACGTGCCGCCTGCTTTGCCGTTCGTGACGCCGAGGGAGCCGTACCCCGTCACTTTTTTGGGGGCGGCGACGGCGCTGCCGAGCAGGGCGAGGCTGAGAAGGGCCACAGTGGTGCGCTTGAGCATGAAAAAACCTCCGGGGGAAGGGGGCGAGATTGTGGTATCTAGACCTCCACTCTAAGACCAATCACACACCAATAACAAGACCTTTAAGGTATTGGTCTGCAAGTGGTATGGTGGCGACGTGTCCTCTCCTGCTGCCCGGTCCGACGACCCGCCGCCCTGGTGGGTGCCGCTGAGCGCGGACGACGCGGCCCCGGCTTACCTGCAACTGGCCCAGGGATTGCGCGAACGGATTCAGAGCGGTCGGCTGCGCCCTGGCAGCGCCCTCCCTGCCGAGCGTGAACTCGCCGCGCAACTCGGCGTATCGCGGGTCACGCTGCGGCAGGGGCTGGAGGTGCTGGAAACCGAGGGTCTGCTGCGGCGTAAGCGGGGCAGCGGCACCTTCGTGGCGGGACCGGTTCACCCTTCGGCGCAACTGGGCCTGCTGAGTTCCTTCTCGAATGAAGTCCGTTCGCGTGGAGGCGTGCCGGGGGCCAGGGTGCTGAAGTTCGGACGGGGCCGCCCCACCGCGCCCGAAGCCCTCAGCCTGGGCCTCGCGCCTACCGAGGAGGTCTACCGCCTGCGACGGCTCCGCACCTCGGACGGCGAAGCACTCGCCATCGAGGAAAGTACGCTGCCTGCCGCGCTGATTGGGCCGCTGAGCGCCGCCGACGTAACCGACGCCAGCCTGTACGCGCTCCTGGGCGAGCGCCGCCTCGCTCCGGCCCGCGCCATTCGGCACCTACGGGCGCAAAACGCCGACCCCGAGCAGGCCCGGCTACTGGGCGTGGAGGTCGGTGCGGCGCTGCTGAACACCGAGCGGGTGTCGTGGCTGGCATCGGGTCGGCCCATCGAATACGCCCGCGCCTGCTACCGGGGTGACCGCTACGACTTCGTGATGGAACTGCATGGGGAAGAATCGTGAAGGTGCTGGGCCTGATGAGCGGCACGAGCGCCGACGGGGTGGACACGGCGCTGCTTGAAGTCGTGGGCGACGACCTGCTCTCGCTGAGTGCCCCGGTGCCCCGCGCCCGTGTGCTGGCGCATACTTTTACCCTTTACCCTGCCGAACTGCGAGAGGGCGTGCTGCGGGCCATGCGCGGCGAGGCCGACACCGCCAAGCTGACGCAACTGCACTGGGCGCTGGGCGCGGCGCTGGCGGACGCGGCCCGCGAACTGGCCCCCCGCGCCGACCTGATCGCCAGTCACGGGCAGACCGTGCAGCACCATCCCCGGCCCGACCCGGCACGCGGCTGGGCGCGGCCCGCCACGTTGCAACTCGGTGAAGCGGCGATGATTGCCGAGGCGACAGGCAAGCCCGTCGTGTCCGACTTTCGCCCAGCCGACCTCGCGGCGGGGGGCGTGGGAGCGCCGCTGGTGCCGTTTGCAGACTGGGCGATGTTTGCCGAAGAAGGGCGGCGACGGGTGCTGCTCAACGTGGGTGGGCTGGCGAACATCACCTTTTTGCCCGGCCTGGACGCGGGCGGTGTGGTGGCTTTCGACACTGGCCCCGGCAACGGCCTGCTGGACGAAATCGCTGCAAAGGTGGGGCAGAGCTTCGACGAAGACGGCAAGTTGGCCGCCCAGGGCCGCGAGGACGCCGCCACGCTGGAACGCTGGCTGGCCCACCCCGAACTGGGCACCCCGCCCCCCAAGGCCACCGGGCGCGAAGTCTGGACACTCTCGCGCCTGCCTGCGCCCACTCCCGGCCTGAGCGTGCCCGACCTGGCCGCCACCGCCACCCGCCTGACCGCCCGCAGCGTGGCGCAAGCCCTGCGCTTTTTGCCTGCTGCGGCGGACGAAGTGGTCATTGCAGGCGGCGGAGCCAGAAACCCGACCCTGCTGCGGATGCTGCGCGAGGAGTTGCAGGGCGTCCCGCTGCGCACCTTTGCCGACCTGGGCTGGGACGCGCATGGCTGGACCGACGCCACCCGCGAGGCCGCCGCTTTCGCGCTGCTGGGCTACTGCCACGTTCGGGGCTGGCCCAACACCCTGCCGCAGACCACCGGAGCGCGGCACGCCGTCAGCGGTGGCAAATTGACGCCCGCTCCTTTTCCCACTCCATCTTCCTCAAAGGACACCTGCCCATGACCGACCCCCGCCGCACCGAGCAGCCCCACCCCGACCACGCCGACCTCGACACCCTGCCCGCAGGTGCCCTGATTGAGACGCTGGCGGGCGACCAACTGGAAGCGGTGCGGGCGGTACAGGCGGCGGCCCCGCAACTGACGGCGGCCCTCAGCGCGGCGCTCCCCCGTTTGCAGGGCGGCGGGCGGTTGGTCTACGCGGGCGCGGGCACGAGTGGGCGGCTGGGGGTGCTGGACGCCACCGAACTGACCCCGACCTTTTCCTGGCCCCCCGAACGCGCCGTGCCGCTGATTGCCGGAGGCGAGCGGGCCATCCGGCAGGCGGTGGAAGGCGCCGAGGACAGCCGCGAGGGAGGCGAAGCAGACGTGCGCGGCGCGGGCGTCGGCCCGGCGGATGTGCTGATTGTCGTCGCCGCCAGTGGCACGACCCCTTACGCCCTCGGCGCGGCGGCAGCCGGACGGGAGGCGGGAGCGCTGACCATCGGCCTCGCCAACAACCCCGGTGCCCCCCTGCTGAGCGCGGTGGACTGCCCGGTGCTGCTCGATACCGGACCGGAACTCATCAGCGGCAGCACCCGGCTCAAGGCGGGCACGGCGCAGAAAATCGCCCTGAACACGCTGTCGAGCGCCCTGATGGTGAGGCTGGGCAAGGTGTACGGCAACCTGATGGTGGACGTGCGGGCCACCAACGCCAAACTCGAAGACCGGGCGCGGCGACTGGTGCAGCATGCCACCGGCGCGAGTGCCGAGGCCGCCCGGCAAGCGCTGGACGAATGCGGCGGTCACGTCAAAACCGCCATCGTAATGCTGAAGCTGGGCCTGAGCGCCGACGAAGCGCGGGAGCGACTGGAACGGGCAGACGGCCATGCCCGGCGGGTACTGGTCAGCCCGATGACGACTGCCGACTGAGACCCGCCGCCACCCGCGCCGCCGCCTCGGCATGGTCGCGCCAGGACACGTCTGCGCCCGGCCAGCCTCCTCGCACGAACTCCACGAACAGGGGACTGACCCGCAGCGCCCCCCCGGTAAAGCGCATGGGCACCTCTCCGGCGCGGGCCTGAACCCGCCTTCCCAGTTCTGTCAGAGACGCCGCCGCCTCTCGCAGCAGCCCCAGCGCCGCCGCGTCTCCCCTCCCGGCGGCGCGGCCCACGGCGGGGGCGAGCCGGGCGAGCGCGGAAGCTCCCGGCGCGGCGTAGGTGTAGGCCCGCAGGGTGTCCCAGTCCAGCCCGCCCGTGATGGCGGCGACTTCTTCGGCCAGTGGCCCCGTCGCCTCGGCCCCGAAATCGAGCGCGTCGGTCAAGTGGCGCAGCGCCCCCCGGCCCAGGCTGGCCCCCGCGCCGTCGTCTCCGATGCGGTACCCCCGGCCCCCGGCCCGCAGCCGCTCGCCCCCGGCGGTGACGTGGTAGGCGATGCTGCCCGTCCCCGCGTACACTAGCACCCCCTCGCCCGGCGCGAAGTGGGCGCGGTAGGCCAGTTCGAGGTCGGACTCCACACTCACCTGCGCGGGCGCGAGACCCAGGGCCGCCGCGAACCCCTCCTGAGCGGCGCGGGCCTGCGGCGTGCCCGCACTGATCCCCGGCAACCCGGCGTGGACCCGCAGCAAAGGCCGGGGCAGCGCGGGCAGCGCGTCGCGTAAGGCGCGTAGTGGCGCCTCGCCCGCCGGGGTCGCCAGCAGCGCGGCAGTCAGCGGGGCGACGCTTCCGGCCCCCACCCGCACTTCACCCCGCAGCAGCACCCACTGGGTTCCACTGCCGCCCGCGTCCAGACCGAGGGCGAAAGGCAGGGCGGCAGCAGGCGTATGGCAGGGCATGGCGCCAGAATGCCACCTTCACCCTCGCCCCACGTCTTTTCCGAAATATACGGAAGCCGGCATTGTGACCAGCCCGAGCCTGATTCAGCATGAGCACCACTCAAAACCCAGGGAGGACACTGCTATGACCGACCACCAACCCCGCGAAGTTCGCGCCCCTCACGGCCCCCACCGCACCGCCAAAGGCTGGGTCCAGGAAGCCGCCAAGCGCATGATGATGAACAACCTCGACCCCGAAGTGGCCGAGCACCCCGATAACCTGGTGGTGTACGGCGGACGCGGCAAGGCGGCCCGCACCTGGGAAGCCTTCGACAAAATCGTGGAAACGCTCGACCGCCTGGAAAACGACGAAACCCTGCTGATTCAGTCGGGCAAACCCGTCGCCGTGCTCAAAACCAACGAGTGGTCGCCCCGCGTCATCCTCGCCAACTCCAACCTCGTGCCGCACTGGGCCAACTGGGAAACCTTCGATAAGCTCGACCAACTGGGCCTGATGATGTACGGCCAGATGACCGCTGGGAGCTGGATTTACATCGGCTCGCAGGGCATCGTGCAGGGCACCTATGAGACGTTTGCCGCTGCGGGCAAAAAGCACTTCGGCGGCAGCCTCAAGCACACCATCACCGTCACCGCCGGGCTGGGCGGCATGGGCGGCGCTCAGCCCCTCGCGGTCAAGCTGGCCGGGGGCGTCAGCATCAACATCGAAATCGACCCCACCCGCATCCAGAAGCGCCTGGAAACCCGTTACCTGGACGAGGTGGCCGACAGCCTGGAAGACGCCATCAAAAAAGCCGAAGGGTACAAGAAGGACGGCATGGCCCGCTCCATCGGCGTGCAGGGCAATGCGGCGGAACTGGTGCCGAGGCTCGTGGAGATGAACTGGACGCCCGACCTGGTGACTGACCAGACCAGCGCCCACGACCCGATGTGGGGTTACATTCCCGTGACCGCCCCCGACGAGGACGCGAACAAGCTGCGCCAGGACAACCCCGAGGAGTACAAAAAACGCGCTTACGACGCCATGGCAAAGCACGTCCTTGCCATTCTGGAACTGCAAAAGCGGGGCGCGATTGCCTTCGACTACGGCAACAACCTGCGCCAGCGGGCCTTCGAGTGGGGCGTGGAGAACGCCTTCGACTACCCCGGTTTCGTGCCAGCGTTTATCCGAGACTCCTTCTGCGAGGGCCGTGGCCCTTTCCGCTGGGTGGCGCTGAGCGGCGACCCCGAGGACATCCGCGCCACCGACAAGGCACTGCTGGAACTGTTCCCGGACGACGAACGCCTGCAAAACTGGCTCACCTACGCCGCCGACCAGATCGCCTTCCAGGGCCTGCCCGCCCGCATCTGCTGGCTGGGCTACAAGGAGCGCGACCAGGCGGGCAAACTGTTCAACCAGATGGTCAGAGATGGCCGCCTGAAAGCCCCCATCGTCATCGGGCGTGACCACCTCGACGCGGGCAGCGTCGCCAGCCCCTACCGCGAAACCGAGGCCATGAAAGACGGCTCCGACGCGGTGTCCGACTGGGCGCTGCTGAACTTCGGCGTGGGTATCGCGTCGGGCGCAAGCTGGATGAGCTTCCACCACGGCGGCGGCGTGGGCATGGGCTTCTCGCAGCACAGCGGCTTTGTCATCGTGGCTGACGGCACCGACGAAGCCGAGCAGAAGCTCTCGCGGGCACTGGTCAACGACCCTGGCATGGGCGTGATTCGCCACGCCGACGCGGGTTACGACCTCGCGCTGGACGTAGCCAGGGAACGCGGGATTGACCTGCCCAGCCTCGGCATCGAGAACAAGTCAGCGGTAAACTGACCCCATGCGTATTTTTCTCAGCACCCAGAATCAAAAGACTGTCTCCCTGGAACTGACCCCAGAGCAGGCCGAGATTCTGGGTCTGGGGGAAGGCCCAGCAGGTCAGGCCATGCAAGTGACCCTAACCACGCAGCCCCAAGCCGTGAGGCCCGAACTCCTAGAGCAACTGGAAAGCTTGCTGGATGAACAGGCAGGACTCTACGAACGCCTGAGCAACGCGTGATTTACTTCAGCCTTCAGGAAGTTCTGGCCTTTCATGACCGCATTCTGGAACGGTTCGGCGGGCGCAGTGGAGTACGGGATATGGGTCTGCTGGAATCGGCACTGCAACAGCCCATGCTCACCGTGTTTGGGCAGGAATTGCACTCGACTCCCGAACTCAAGGCAGCGGCCTACCTGTACCACCTCGCCCAGAATCATCCATTCGTAGACGGGAATAAACGCACCGCCTACACCGCTATGGCCCTCTTTATGAGGGTGAACGGTTTTCATTTAAAAGCTGCCGAAGATGAACTGTTCGACCTGACGCTAGCCGTCGCCAATGGGCAGATGGAAAAAGAAGAGATAGCCGTGTGGGTGCTCGCCCACCGAATCGGATAAGCGCCACCCTCTCATCAAGCCCTACTCCTGATGCCAAAGTAGAAGACTTATAGAGTGACACCCTCGTAAAGCTCGTCCAGGCTGAGGCTCAGGCCCAAGCAAGGAATATGAATCTCGCCTTCTCCCACTACCTCCTGCAAGCGCCAGTCGCCGCCTTCTCGCTGATGCAGGTACACGCGCCGCTCGCTCTGCTCGGCTATCAGGTAGGTTTGCAGGGTCGGAATGCTCGTGTACATCGCATATTTTCCAACGCGGTCGTTCTGCGTGGTGCTGGGCGAGAGGACTTCCGCCAGGAGGGAAGGCGAAACGCCATATTGCTCATGCTGAGGCGCATTCAAAGGAAGCACCATGACATCAGGACAGAGAAAATCCTGACCGATTCGCAGCAGAAATTGCCCGTTGGAGACGCGAGCTTCATGTAGTGCAGCCGCCCCATACAGCCTGGCCGCAAGATTGCCTTTGATGAGTGAATGGGCTGAGGTCAGGTCTTCCAGTGTGCGAGTGAAAAAGGCGTATCCACCGACATATTCAGGCTGAATTGGCCCCGTCACCTCCCAAGCCAGATACTCTTCCACACTCATTTTCTGGAAAAAGCCTGTCACAGAGTCACTTTAGCGTTCCGAAAGGAGTCACTATGACCCAACCCACCCACCTGACCTATTCCGGCATTCCCACATTTGCCCGCGCTCCGCTGAGTGCCCCCGACGGCGACTGGCGCAGCGACGTGGGCGTGCTGGGCGTGCCGTTCGACATTGCGCTCGGCTTTCGCCCCGGCGCTCGCTTTGCGCCGCGTGCCCTGCGCGAAGCGTCGCTGCGGAGCGTGCCGCCCTTTACGGGTCTGGACGGCAAAACCCGCTTGCAGGGCGTCACCTTTACCGATGCCAGCGATGTAATTTTGCCCAGCCTGGAACCCGAACTGGCCCACCAACGCACCACCGAGGCCGCCCGCGCCGTGCGGCAGCGCTGCAAGGTGCCTGTATTTCTGGGCGGTGACCACTCAGTGAGTTATCCGCTGCTGCGGGCTTTTGATGACGTGCCCGACCTCCATATCGTGCAACTGGACGCGCATCTGGACTTCACCGACGTTCGCAACGACACGCGCTGGAGCAATTCCAGCCCCTTCCGGCGGGCGACTGAAGCGATGCCCAACCTGAAGCACATCACCACCATCGGCCTGCGCGGGCTGCGTTTTGACCCCGAAGCGGTGGCGGCAGCGCGGGCGCGGGGGCACTCCCTCATTCCGATGGAGGACGTGACCGCCGACCTGAATGCCGTCTTGGAACGGCTGCCACAGGGCCGAAACGTCTATCTCTCGATTGATGTGGACGGCTTCGACCCTGCCATCATTCCCGGCACGTCCAGCCCTGAACCCGACGGCCTGACCTACGCGCAGGGTATGAAGATTTTGAGCGCAGCGGCGCAGAAAAATAACGTGGTGGGCCTGGATTTGGTGGAACTCGCGCCGGGCCTTGACCCCACAGGCCGCAGTGAACTGCTGATGGCGCGGCTGATTATGGAAACGCTGTGCGAGATATGGGACAGGTGACGCTTAGGTATTCGGAAGTGGTCAAATCAGTTTATTTTGACCCTATTTTGATTGAAACTGATGAATCAAGCTACTCAATGACATTTAAGGCTGAGGTTTTAAGAACTCCAGAAAATAATTACTGTGTGCGAATTTATGAACGGGAGCAATACACGATGCAGCCCGCCTTCTTCGAATATCAGACTGCGGAATACTTTTGGATTGAGTCGGGTTTACCTTTACAATCGGAGACTATCTACGAATCGACACCTGAACTTGCCTTACAAGTCTTACTTGATCGCTTAAACACATTCTTATTGACGCTCTGAAGGATAAAAAATGAATACTCTTTACACCAACATTTCCCAGCTCGCCACCCCCCGCCCTGGCCCCCAGCGCGGCGCAGCCATGCGTGAATTGACTGTGCTGGAGGATGCTGCCCTGCTGGTTGGAGGCGGCCTGATTGAGTGGGTCGGCCCCGCTGCCGAAGCTCCGGCGGCCCCCGAAACTGTTGACCTGGGCGGGCGGGCCGTGGTTCCTGGTCTGATCGACCCACACACCCACGCGGTCTGGGCGGGCGACCGCCTGGCTGACTGGGAAGCCAAACTGGGCGGCGCGACCTATGAGGAGATTCTTGCCAGGGGCGGCGGCATTCGCTCGACCATGCGGGCCACGGCTGCCGCTGGCGTGCCTGAACTGGTGCGGCTGGCCCGTCCGCGTCTGCAAGCCCTGCGCGATTCGGGCGCGACGACGGTAGAAGTCAAGAGCGGTTACGGGCTGGACTTCGATGCCGAACTGCGAATGCTTCAGGCCGTGCGCGAGTTGCAGGGCGAATTTGAACTGATTCCCACGCTGCTGATTCACGTTCCGCCAGAACAGGGACGCGCCAAATACGTTCGGGGCGTCTGCGAGGAGCTGATTCCGCGTGTGGCCCGCGAAAAATTGGCGGCAGCGGTAGACGTGTTCACCGAGAAGGAAGCCTTCGACGTGGACGAAACCCGCGCCATTTTCGAGGCAGCCAGAGCCAATGGCCTGAAAATCAAACTCCACGCCGACCAGTTCCACGCCATTGGCGGCACCGAACTCGCCTGCGAGATGGGCGCACTCAGCGTTGACCACCTGGAAGCCAGTGGCCCCGCGCAGATGGCCGCCCTCGCCGCGTCGGACACGGTAGCGACGGTGTTGCCTGGGGTCACGTTGCACCTGGGCCTGCCCGCTGCCCCTGCCCGCGCCCTGGTGGACGCTGGTGCCATCGTCGCGGTCGGCACCGACCTCAACCCCGGTTCCTCGCCCGTGTTCAGCACGCAACTGGCGCTGGCGCTGGCTGTTCGCCTCAACAAACTCACCCCCGCCGAAGCCCTCACTGCCTGCACGGTCAACGCCGCCCACGCGCTGGGCCTGAGCGACAGGGGCAGCCTCAGCGTGGGTCAGCGGGCCGATTTTGCCGTGCTGCACGGCGCAGACTGGCGCGAAGTGGCGTACACGCTGGGCGCAAGTCCGGTGGCGGACATCTTTCTTACAGGAGCAAAACCATGATTCTGGACAACAACCTGACCCTGGAACAGTTCATTTCCGTCGTACGGCACGGCGAAAAAGTCGAACTCTCGGACGCCGCCCGCCGCCGCATTCAGACCGCCCGCGACGTGATTGAAAACATCGTGGAAGGCGACACCGCCATCTACGGCGTCAATACGGGCTTCGGCAAGTTCGAGAACGTGCAGATCGACCGCCACCAACTCGCGCAGCTTCAGCACAACCTGATTGTCTCGCACGCGATTGGGGTGGGCGAGCCGCTGCCTGCTGAAGTAGTGCGCGGGATGCTGCTGCTGCGGGCGCAGTCGCTTTCCCTGGGGCACAGCGGCGTGCGCCCCGAAGTCGTGGAATTGCTGCTGGCCCTGCTGAACGCCGGGGCGCATCCGGTCATTCCCGCGCAGGGCAGCGTGGGGGCGTCGGGCGACCTCGCGCCGCTGGCCCATCTCGCTCTCGCACTGATTGGCCTGGGCGAAGTCGAATATCACGGCCAAGTGCGGCCCAGTGCCGAAGTGCTGGCCCACCTGGGCCTGAAACCCGTCACCCTGCAGGCCAAAGAAGGGCTGGCCCTCATCAACGGCACGCAACTGATGGGCAGCCTGCTGGCGCTGGCCCTTCACGACGCCAAAGTGCTGCTGGGCACGGCGAATCTGGCGGCGGCGATGACCATCGAAGCCAAATACGGCTCGCACCGCCCGTTCGGGGCCGACGTGGTGGGCCTGCGCCCGCACCCCGGCGCGGTGGCGGTGGCGGCGCAGGTGCGCGACTTCCTGCACGGTTCCGAAATTGCCCCCAGCCACCTCACGGGCGACGGCAAGGTGCAGGACGCCTACAGCCTGCGGGCCGTGCCCCAGGTTCACGGGGCCACCTGGGACGCCATCGCCCAGGCCGAGCGCGTGCTGGCGGTGGAATTCGCCTCGGTGACCGACAACCCGCTCATCTTCCCTGAGACGGGTGAAGTGGTGTCGGGCGGCAACTTCCACGGGCAGCCCCTCGCCGTGACCATCGACGCGCTCAAGGTCGCCGTGGCCGAACTGGGCAGCATTTCCGAGCGGCGCACCGAGCAACTGCTCAACCCGGCGCTCAGCGGCCTGCCTGCTTTCCTGACCCCCCAGGGCGGCCTGAACAGCGGCCTGATGATTGCCCAGTACACCTCGGCGGCGCTCGCCAGCGAGAACAAAGTGCTGGCCCACCCCGCCAGTGTGGACAGCATTCCCACCAGCGCCAACCAGGAAGACCACGTTTCGATGGGCGCACACGCGGCGCGGCAACTGCGGGCCATCGTGCAGAACGTGGGACATATCCTCGCCATCGAACTGATGTGCGCGGCGCAGGGGCTGGATTTCCAAAAGTTGCGGGCTGGGCAGGGCGTGCAGGCCGCCTACGAGTACATCCGCTCGTTCGTGCCGCATCTGGAACAGGACCGCTACTACCGCCCCGACGTGCTGCGGCTGCGAGAAGAAATCGCGTCGGGCGAACTGCTCCGGGTGGCCTGTTCGGTAGAGTCCGGTGCGCCAGCCCCCTCCAAAGTCGGCCCGCAGACGGAGACGGAGCGGGACACGACTTCGCGGCACTGACCCGCTTTGGAATCCAAAGGGTCACAAGGGTCTGGGCTTTCCTCACATTCGCGGAGGAAAGCCCAGACCTTAGCTGTACTTTGGGGATATTCAAGGACCGCTGAATAATGCTGTGCAGGCGCG
>NZ_JAUNHK010000154.1 GCF_030523985.1 Deinococcus sp. | reverse complement strand
GCCGCCGCGACGCCGCCGGGCTGCTAAGCTGACGGGCAGAAGCATGAGCCTGGATAAGCCCCCCACCCAGACGGCCCCCTCCCCTTCTCCTGCGCCTGGAGGGGTGGAGGCGGCGGCCCAGCGGCAACCGCCCAGCGACGAACAGGTGCTGCTCGACATGGCGGCGGGCCAGGAATTGGCGCTGCTCGAACTGCACCGCCGCTACGCTCCCCTGCTGCACGGCCTGGGCAGCCGCATGGTGGCCGACCCGCTGCTCGTTCAGCGCGGCGTGGAAGACGCTTTTGTCAACGCCTGGCACAACGCGGCCTACTACGACCCCACCCGCGCCAGCGTGCGGGCCTGGCTGGTCAGCATCGCCCACCACCGTTTCCTGCATCTGCTGCGCGAGGGCCACGCGGGGGCGGGGCTGGAGCTGCACGAGTGGTTTGACCGGGTCACCGCGCCGGGCGACCAGAACCTGCAACTGCTGGCCCTGGCGTACTACCGGGGCGAGCCGCTCGACAACCTCTCCAGCATCAGCGGCCTGCCCCGGCCCGCCGTCGAGGACGCGCTGCGTGACGCCATGGCCCAGCTCAGCCAGAGCGCCGCGCCCCTCCCCCCGGCCCCGGCCCATCCCACCCTGGTCGAAGACGACTGGCCGCCCTTCCTGGGGCCCGATACCGAGTTGCAGCCCTGGGAAAACCCGCGCCGCACGGCAGATCTGACCGAATTTTCGCGCCGCTCGGAGAACGAACAGTGAACCGCCAGGAACTTCTGGCGCTGGCGCTGGGTCAGCTGGGAGAAAGCGAGCAGCAGCGGGCGCAGTTGGCGCTCGACCAGAACCCCGAATTGCGTGCGGCGCTGCGCCAAGACCTTGAAGCCCTGACCCACCTGCTCGACGACCTGGACTTGCAGGCCATCCAGATTTCTCCCCAGGCCCCCCAGAACCTGCTGAGCCGGGTGCGCTCCGAGCCGCCCACGCTGGACGACTGGGTGCCAGCCACCCCCGTGACCCCGGTCAGTTCGCCCGCCGTCAGCCCGGGCAAGGCCACCTCCTGGCTGCTGCCCGCCGGTCTGGCGCTGGTCCTAGGCCTGGGAATGGCGATGCTGCTGCGGCCCAACCCTGATCTGCCTGCCCGCTACGCCGCCTCGCCGGGCGCCCGGAGCTTCCAGGCCGAGGGAGCCGAGGGACAGGTGGGGCGACTGGTGCGACTCAGCGACGGACGGGTGTATGTCCACATGGAACGCGCTCTGGAAGCGGGCCGCACCTATCAGCTGTGGCGACTGTTGCCCGGCGAAGGCAAGCGGCCCCAGCCCCGTTCTCTGGGAGTCTTCGAGAGCGGCATCATGACCCACGCCATGCCGCGCAGCGCCGTGCTTGCCGTCAGTGTGGAACCGCCCGGCGGCAGCGAAGCGCCCAGCAGCCCCTTGCTGTTCAAGCAGCGGCTTCGCTAGAGCTTATGCCGCACTCTGCCACTCGCTCGGATGTGCTGGTCGTAGGCGGTGGGCCAAGCGGAACGGCCCTCGCCGCCGAACTCGGTTTGCGGGGCTTGCAGGTCACGCAAGTCGCGCCGCACCCGCCCCGCCCCTTTCCCCAAACCTACGGCGCTTGGCACGACGAACTGCCCGCCTGGGCACAGGGCTGTGCTGCCGAAGTCTGGACGGACGTGCGGGTCTACACGCCGCACCTCACGCCACTCCTGCGGCCCTATGTGCTTCTGGACAACGCCGCCCTACTGCGTCAACTGCGGGCTCGGGGCGACTGGCGCTGGCAAGAGGGAGCGGCGGTGCAGGCCGAGCGGCAGGGGCCGAACCGCTGGACGGCCTACGGCGCGGCGGGCGAGCGGTGGGACACCCGGCTGGTCGTGGACGCCAGCGGGCATGGGGCGCTGCTCTCCCCCATTCGCTTCGCAGGTGGCCCGGCCCTACAGACGGCTTACGGTCTGGTGGCGCGGTTTCGTCGCCCGCCCATTTCACCGGGCAGCATGGTCTGGATGGACTACCGTACGCCTGCCCCGCAACTCCGGCAGGGGGAGGCGAGTTTCCTGTACGCCATGCACCTGGGCGCTGACCGCTATTTCGTGGAAGAAACCAGCCTGATTGCCCGCCCTGGCCTGTCCCGCCAGGAGTTGCAAGCCCGGCTGCTGGCCCGACTGGACGCGCAGCACACGCCCCCGCACGCCATAGAGGAGGAAGAATGGGTGGCCTTTCCCATGAACGCCGAGGCGCCCGCGCCTGCTGGCCCGCTGGCGTATGGCGCGGCGGCGGGGCGGGTGCATCCGGTCAGCGGGTTTCAGGTGGCGGGGGCACTGGCCGATGCGCCGGGCGTGGCGCAGGCCGTAGCCGAAGCACTGGCCGACGGGCAAGACGCCGCCGCTGCCGGGCAGCAGGCCCTGTGGCCCCCGGCCCGCCGCGCCGCCCGCGCCCTGCATCTGCTGGGCACCGACGCGCTGCTGGGGCTGCGCCGGGACGACCTGCCGGACTTTTTTCGCACGTTCTTCGGGCTGCCGACTTCCGAATGGGCCGCTTTTCTGGCCCACGACACGGGCGCTACGGCGCTGGCCCGCACCATGCTGCGCGTGTTTGCCGGAGCCGACCCCCGCGTGCGCCTCACACTCGCCCGTGCCGCCCTCGCCCACCCCACCACCAGCGGACAGGCTCTACTGACCGCGATTACTGAAGATTTGTTCCAGACATTTGCCACACAGAACTCCTGAAAAGCTGTCATGCTTTTTCCATGACCAAAGTAGACGAGAACATCGGCAACACCGACCAGCGCGAAGTTATCGAAGAAGGCATGCAGGGCGCGACGGGCAACGTGGACGCCAACGGCCTGGACGCCAACATGAGCGAACAGGAGAAGGCCGACAAGCTCGACGAACTGAAAGAGAACCTGAGCGAGTAATTCTTCAAAACAAGGTGCCGGGAAAGCCCTGACTGCTGGCTTTCCCGGCACTTCGACTTTTCTGGTGGGCCAGATGATCACTGGCCCAGCCCCGCTTTTTCTTCCACTCGCTCTGCTCGGAAAAATGGTTTGGATGCCCAAACCATTTTTCGAAGCCGTTTTAGACTCCTTCCCCCGGCATTTCCGGCTTCTTCTCGCCGCGTGAGGCGTCCTTTTCCTTCACGGGCTTAAGTTCCACGCGCTTGCCCGTGCGGGCGCTTTCGTAGATGGCGTCCATCACGATGTGGTCGGCTACGCCTTCTTCGCCGGGCGTCCAGGGGGTCTTGCCCTCGCGGATGCACTGGGCGAAGTGGTCGAATTCGTTGCCGAACTGGTCATAGGCAGGAAAACTGGGCTGGAACTTGCCCTTATCGTCCTCGATGGTCAGCTTGAGGCCCTGGTAATCGAAGGCGGGGTCCATCAGCACACTGCCCTTTTCGCCCAGCACGCGCAGGGTAGAGGTGTCCTGGGCGGCGTAACTGGTCAGGCAGTTGGCGACCACGCCGCCGGAAAAGCCCATCATCCAGCTCACGCGCTCCTCAACCTGCTCAAAGCGCTCGTCGCCCTGGGGCTGGTTCAGATCGGCAAAGACCCACTGCGGCTCCTCGCCCATCACGAAGCGGATGATGTTCAGCGAATACAGGCCGATGTCGGGCAGGGGGCCGCCGCCCGCGAGGTCACGCCTCAGCCGCCACGCTTCGGGGTCGTCCTCGACATGGGCGTGAATGGAGTCAATGACGCGGATGGTGCCGAGTTTGCCGCTTTGCACGGCGTCACGGGCCGCCCAGTGTTCGGGGGTGTACTGGCAGCGGTAGGCGGTCATCAGCAGCACGCCCGCGTCCTTGCAGGCGTCCACCATCGCCTGCGCGTCCTCGGCGTTCACGCTCAAGGGCTTTTCGCACAGCACATGCTTGCCGATTTTGGCGGCCCGCTCGGTGTACTCGCGGTGCATGGAGTTAGGCAGCACGATAAACACGGCTTCCACGTCGTCACGCTCGCCCAGTTTCTCGAACTCGTCGTAGGAGTACACGTCGTTTTCGGTGAGGTCGAAGGCGCGGGCAAACGCTTCGCCCTTGTCTTCCTCGCTCGTGACCAGCGCCGCCACATACGCGTGTTCGCTGGTGCGGGCCGCCGGAATCAGTTCCTCGGCGCTGAGCTTGCCGATGCCGACGATGGCATAGCCGACGCGCTTTTTCTCGGATTCGGGTTTGGGGATTTCGGGTTTCAGAGGCATACGTTCAGGCTAGGGGGCAAGAGCACGGCACAAGTTGGAAGCGCTTCACGCGGGCTTGAGGTGACGCCGGGTCAGTGAAT
>NZ_JAUNHK010000153.1 GCF_030523985.1 Deinococcus sp. | reverse complement strand
CATGACGTTTTCCGCCGGTGACCTGTCGTCGCCTTTGTCCAAATCCTCGCGTGAAGCCCTGCTGAACCAAGTCATCGTGGTCACTGGGGCTGACCAGGGCTATGGCCGGGTGCTCGGAATGGCCCTGGCCCATGCAGGGGCCAATGTGATTCTGGTGGGCAAGGCCACCGAAACCCTCGCTTCTATCGCCAGCGGCATCGAGCAGCGCGGTGGGCGGGCCATTCCGCTGGCAGCCGACGTGTCGGTGCCCCTAGACTGGATCAGCGCCCTGGAACGCATTCTGGACATCTACGACTCGGTAGACGGCGTGGTGCATCTGGCCGACAAACGTGCCCATTCCTCGCGCTTCCACGAACTCAGCGAAACCGAATGGATGGACCTCTTCAACACCAACGTCAAAAGCACCGTCGCCATCACCCAGGTCTTGCGCCGACTGCAACCCCAGGCGTGGCTGTCGGTGGTCGGGCCGCACCAGGACGAAGTGGGCTTGCAGGTCTACCCGCAGCGCGGCGCGATTCGTGCCCTGGTCGAGCATGCCAGTCAGGAAGGCATGCGCCTGAACCTGCTGATTCCCTCGCGCTCCAGCAGCGGCGACGACCAGCTTGACCAGCCGCTGGCCGACGTGGTGCTGTCGCTGGCGGCTCCGGGGCTGGGGCACCTGCGCGGCAATGTCCTGAGCGTGCCGCTTCAGGCTCCAGGCCAAGGAGCGGCGGGGCGCGGATGAAGTGTCCCTACTGCTCTTCCCCCGATTCGCGGGTCATCAATTCACGCGCCAGCGACGAGGGAGCCAGTATTCGCCGCCGCCGCGAGTGCCTGAGCTGCGCCCGGCGCTTCACGACCTACGAGCGTGCCCAGCTCGAGCCGCTGATGGTCGTCAAACGCAGCGGCCTGCGCGAAGCCTTCAACCCCGACAAACTGCTGCGCGGCCTGGTCCTTGCCAGCGAAAAGCGCCCGGTGGATGCGGCGGCCCTGCGCGTCTTCGCCTATTCCTTTGAAGACGAGGTGCAAAGTGGTGAGATTCCCACCGAGGAAATCGGCCGCCGCGCCATGACGTTTCTCAGGCCGCTGGACGACGTGGCCTACATCCGTTTTGCCAGTGTCTACCGCGATTTCGACAGCCTCGAACGCTTTATCGAAGAAATTCGTGGCCTCAAGGACACTGAAAAAGCTCTATCCCCTTCTGCTGGAGAGCAGCCATGAAGAAACTCCCTCTGCTCGTTTCCTTGATTGTCATGCTGGTGCTGGTGTCCACCTGGTGGATTCTGACCGGACGTGCTCCGGTGGCCCGCACCACCGAACCCGAACTCGCCTCTCGGGGTGACGCTCTGGTGGGCCGCCTAAATACGCGCCTGGGAACCATGTGGAATCCGGCGCGGCCCGCACCCGACTGGAAGCCGCCCCAGGCGTTGCGAACCATTGCCCGTTATCCGGTAGAAAATGGCGAATTGAAAGCCCAGGGAGGCGAGCGCATCCAGGCGGTCCACCGCCGCAGCTGGTCTACCGTCACCACCCTGCTTCCCCCCGAAGTCACCCGTGAAGTCGGCACCTTCCTGCTCTCCACCGATGGGCGGGGCGGGGACAGGGGCTGGGTCAAGCTCGCTCCCAATGGCCTGAGCTGGCAACTCGCCCTCGACCCGCGTGACAGCGCCCCGGTGGAGCGGCTCAACACGCTGATCTATCAGAGTGCCTTCCTGACGGCGCTCGCTCCCTCCCAGCTTCAGACACTTCCCGAGGGCTACCCTTGCCCGACGGTGCTGACCTCTGCTGGCTGTGTGCAGTCTGGCAGCCTGATGCAGCGCTATGTCCGCACCTTCTGGAGCGACGCCATGCTCAAGGATTGGCGTCGGCGCAAAGTGGCAGAGCAGCCCACGCAGGCGCAGGCCTTTTTTACGGCCTATCCCAACACTTTCCTCAACGTCTCGGCGGCCCGTGGCCCCGAGCAGGACTTCGCCATGTCCTGGACGGCTTTCATTCTGGGCCAGCGTCCTGCCCGCGAAGACACGGCGGCGCAGCGCAAGGTGGCTTTTTTCTACAGCGACCCGCAGTTGACCGCCCTGCGACTCAAGATTTTGCGCCGGGTCAGCAGCGCCTTTCCCGCCAAGTCCTGACGCTTGCTCAACCCGGCCCCTTTGCTGATAGACTGCTTCCAACCCGCGACGTTGTGCCGAAGTGCCCAGGTCGCCCGGAGGTCAGACACGAGAACGACTCGCCCAGCGCGAGCCAACGTGTACCGCGAGGACACGTAGACGAAGAACGGGAACACGCACGCTGTCCATGTTTAGCCCCATCCTGGGGGCGGATTGCCTGCTTTTGCCCGTTCCGGCTGAGTTTCCGGTTCGGGCCAGTTCCCGTGACGCCTGTCATGTGTTACAGTGTTCGCTTGGTGGCCCCACAGCGGGCAAACGAAAGAAGATTTGCCGAGGCTGTTTTCAAGTGCCGGGCAACAGGAGGAAAGAGATGTTTGCAATCATTCAAACTGGCGGAAAGCAGTACCGCGTTTCCGAGGGCGACGTGCTCCGCGTGGAAAGCCTCAAGGGTGAAGCGGGCGACAAGGTCGAGCTTCAGGCCCTGTTCGTGGGCGGCGAAAAGGCCATCTTCGGTCAGGACGCGGGCAAGTACACCGTGCAGGCCGAAGTGGTCGAGCACGGGCGCGGCAAGAAGATTTACATCCGCAAGTACAAGAGCGGCATTCAGTACCGCCGCCGCACCGGTCACCGCCAGAACTTCACCGCAATCAAGATTCTGGGCATTCAGGGCTAAGGGAGGCGAATAAAACATGGCACACAAGAAAGGTGTAGGTTCGTCCAAGAACGGACGTGACAGCAACCCCAAGTACCTGGGCGTCAAGAAGTTCGGTGGCGAAGTCGTGAAAGCCGGGAACATCCTGGTTCGTCAGCGCGGCACCAAGTTCAAGGCCGGCGCGAACGTGGGCATGGGCCGCGACCACACCCTGTTCGCCCTCGAAGACGGCAAGGTCATCTTCACCAACAAGGGCAGCAAGGGCCGCTTCATCAGCATCGAAGCCGCCCAGACTGAACTCGCTGCCGACTGAAACCCGGTACGCGTCTGACCGCGCCCTGCCCACCTGGGGGGGCGCGGCTTTTTTACACTGATCTCCAGTGGAGGTGGCGAGATGGCTTTTCGTGACGTACTGAATATTGAAGTGGCTGCCGGAAACGGCGGCGACGGGAGCATGAGTTTTCACCGGGCCAAGTATCTGGAAAAGGGCGGCCCAGACGGTGGGCACGGCGGGCGCGGCGGCAACGTGATTCTGCGTGCCATTGAGGGCGTGGAGTCGCTGGAAAGGTTGGTCGGCAAACGCAAGTTCAAGGCCGAAAACGGGCGCTACGGCGAAGGCCGACTGCGTCAGGGGGCCGACGGCCTCGATATTTACATCGACGTTCCAGTCGGCACCACCGCCTTCGACGAAGAAAGCGGCAAAGTGATTGCCGACCTGGTGCAGGTGGGACAGGAAAAAATTATCGCCAAGGGTGGGCTGGGGGGCCGTGGCAACTCGACGTTTACCAGCAGCACCCGGCAGGCTCCCCGCTTCGCTGAACTGGGGACGCCGGGGCAAAAGCGCCGTGTGCGTCTAGAACTGCGCCTGATTGCCGACGTGGGTCTGGTGGGTTATCCCAACGCGGGCAAAAGCAGCCTGCTGGCGGCCCTGTCCCGTGCCAACCCGGCCATTGCCGACTACCCCTTTACGACCCTCTCCCCCATCCTGGGCGTCGTGCAGCGCGAGGACGAGCGGGGCAACAGCCTCAACGAACGCTTCACGATGGCCGACATCCCCGGCATTATCGAAGGAGCCAGCGAAGGCAAGGGCCTAGGCCTGGAATTCCTGCGCCATATCAGCCGCACCCGACTGCTGATTTATGTGCTGGACGTAACCCGCAATCCGGTCGAGGAGTTGCAGCAGCTTCAGGGCGAATTGCGGGCGTATGACCCGACCCTGCTCGACAACGTCGCTCTGGTGGCCCTGAACAAGGTCGAACTGGTCGAATCTGATCTGGCGCAGATGGTCGAGGATGAGCTGGCCGAACAGGGCTTGCCTGTCGTGCAGGTGAGCGCCAAGGAAGGAACGGGCCTCGCCACACTGCGTGAAACGCTGTTTCAGATGCTCCCCGAATTCGAGTTGTGGGCGCAGAGCAACGCGCTGGAAGTCGAGCCCGATACAGTGGTCGAAGAAGCCCTTAACATCATTTTCCGCGAGGACCCGCCTGCCAAGGGCGAAACCCAACCCGAACGGGTTTGGGAGGTGCATGGAGGCGGCTT
>NZ_JAUNHK010000152.1 GCF_030523985.1 Deinococcus sp. | reverse complement strand
CAGGCGCACCGTGACTGTCCCTGTCAGCGAACCGTCGTCCGAGCGCACAGGCAGGGTGACTTCACGGCTGGCCGTGACCTGCTTGCCTTCAAGCGCCTGCGGGCTGAGGGAACGGGACTGAAGCCGGGCACGGGCGGCGTCCAAGCGCCCAGCTTGGCTGGCCGACATCTGAGGGGCCTGGGCCGCAAGGTTCTGGGCGGAGGGGGTGACCTGACGGCCACATGCCGTGAGGAGGAGGCCGGTCAGGGTCAGGGCAGCAAAACGGGTGTTCATGAGGGCTCCAGAAGGCAGAAGGTTCCAAAGTGACGGAAAGAGGACGGAAAACCACCAAGCACCAATGACGACACCAAAAATGTAGGTTATTTCACAGCACAGCACAAGGGCGGTGCGGCGTGCCGGGGGCGTTATCCTGCGGGCGCAGCGGGCGGGGGCGGGCGGAACCGCTTCCAACCCCCAGGAGGACACTATGAAGATCGGCATGATTGGACTGGGCAAGATGGGCGGCAACATGGTGCTGAGGCTGCTTCAGGGCGGGCAACAGGTGGTCGGCTATGACCGCAGCGAAGAAGCCCTCGCCAACATCGAATCGCACGGGGCCACGGCCACCCGCGACATGGACGCCTTTATCGCGGCGCTGGGCGAACCGGGTCAGCGCGCCGTGTGGGTGATGGTGCCCGCAGGCGAGATCACCCAGAGCGTGATTGACGACCTCGCTGGCCGCCTCTCCCCCGGCGACATCATCATCGACGGCGGCAACTCCAACTTTCACGACACCCAGCGCAGGGGCGAGGCGCTGGCGGCGCGGGGCCTGCACTTCGTGGATGTCGGCACCTCGGGCGGCGTGTGGGGCCTCAAAGAAGGTTACGCCATGATGATTGGCGGCCCCGAAGAAGCCATCGAGCGGCTGCGTCCCGTCTTCGAGACGCTGGCCCCTGCGCCTGACCGTGGCTGGGGCCGCATGGGGCCGAGCGGGTCGGGCCACTACGTCAAGATGGTTCACAACGGCATCGAGTACGGCATGATGCAGGCCTACGCCGAGGGCTTCGAGCTGATGAAGGCCCACAAGGATTTCAACCTCGACATGGCCCAGATTGCCGAGCTGTGGCGGCATGGCAGCGTGGTCAGAAGTTGGCTGCTCGACCTGACCGCCGAAGCGCTGAAAAACTCGGCGGACTTCAACGCCCTGTCGGACTACGTGGCCGACTCGGGCGAGGGCCGCTGGACGATTATCGACTCCATCGAACTCGGCGTGCCGACCCCGGTGATTACGCTGGCGACCCAGATGCGCTTTCGCAGCCAGCAGGAAGTCAGCTACCAAGGCCAGATGCTGAGCGCCATGCGCCGCGCTTTCGGGGGCCACGCCGTCAAGACCCTCGAAGCGCCCAAGCAAGAGGGCCTGGTGCCCGAAGTGCAGGCGGGCGACCATCCCAAAGTCGCCGCCCCCGAAAACATTCCCGCCGCCACCACTGCACAGGACACGGGCGCAGGGGCCGAGCAGCAACTCGGTGAAACGGGCCAGAACCGCGTGACCGGCGACCAGCAAGGCAACGGATGAGCACGAAAAAGACTCCATCCGCCAAAGCAGCCAGGACCGAACCCGCCAAAGCGGTGAAAGCCAGGGCGGTCAAGGCCGAGGTCAAAAAGAGCGAGGCCGCCAAGACCGTCGGCGTGGCTCAGCCTGCGACCAAAGTCCCCAAGAAGTCGCGCCAGCGCGTACCCAAAAGCACTCCTGGGGCCGACGGGCAAAACCCGTTCCGGGCCGCCATGCGCCGCAACCGCGCCCCCGAACCTGCCACGCTGGTCATCTTCGGCGTTACGGGCGACCTGGCCCGCCGCAAGCTGCTGCCCGCCGTGTTCGGGCTGTGGCAGGACGGGTTGCTGGGCAGTGCCTTCAACATCGTCGGGGTGGGCCGCCAGGAGATGACCGACGAGGGGTTCAAGGACTACGCCATCGAAGCGCTCAAGACCAGCAAGGAAACCGACGCGCCACAACCGGGCAGCCTGGAAAAATTCCGCGAACTGCTCTACTACGAATACGGCGAATTTGGCGAGGACGACGTGTATGACAAAGTCCGCGCCGAGCTTGACCGCGCCGAGGAAGCCCACGGCGGACGCAAAAATGCCCTCTTTTACCTCTCCACGCCGCCCAGCCTTTTTGAACCCATCAGCAACGGCCTGGGCCGCCTGGGACTCCAGGACGAGTCCGAGGGCTGGCGCAGACTGGTGATCGAAAAACCCTTCGGGCGCGACCTCGCCAGCGCCCGCGAACTCAACGACGCCATTCACCGCGTCTGGGACGAGTCGCAGGTGTACCGCATCGACCACTATCTCGGCAAGGAAACGGTACAGAACCTGATGGCGATTCGCTTCGGCAACGCCATTTTCGAGCCTCTGTGGAACCGGGGCTATGTGGACCACGTTCAAATCACGGCCTCCGAAGACCTGGGCCTGGAAGGGCGGGCGGGCTACTACGAGGAAGCGGGCGTGGTGCGCGACATGCTGCAAAACCACCTGATGCAACTCTTTGCCCTGACCGCGATGGAAGCGCCCTCGGCCTTCGAAGCCGACGCCATCCGCGACGAAAAGGTCAAGGTCTTGCGGGCGGTCAAGCCGATTCCCGCACAGCGCGTGGACGAGGTGGCGGTGCGCGGGCAGTACGGCCCCGGCACGATGGACGGCGAAAAGGTCCCCGGCTACAAGCAGGAACCCGACGTGAAGCGCGGCAGCCGCACCCCGACCTACGTGGCGCTCAAGCTGGAAGTGGACAACTGGCGCTGGCAGGGCGTGCCGTTTTTCCTGCGCACAGGCAAGCGGCTGCCCAAGAAAGTCACCGAAATCGCCGTGGTGTTCAAGCGCCCGCCGCTGGGCCTCTTTCCCGGCGGGCTGGAGCGCAACGTGCTGGCCTTCCGTATTCAGCCCGACGAGGGCGTGAGCCTCAAATTTTCTTCCAAGACGCCGGGGCAGGAAATGGTGCTGCGTGAAGTGGTGATGGATTTCCGGTACGACGCGTTCGGCGCACAACTGGAAAGCCCCTACTCGCGCCTGCTGCTGGACGCGATGCTGGGCGACGCCACCCTCTTTCCCCGCGAGGACGAGGTGGACCACGCCTGGCAAATCGTGGCGGGACTGCTGCAAGCCTGGGAAGGCGAGGACGCCCCCGCGCCCAAGTTCCCCAACTACTCCGCCGGAACCTGGGGGCCAGACGAGGCTGACGAGTTGATCGGGGCAGGGCGGCGCTGGAGGCGACTGTGAGGGGTGCAGATGGCAAATGGCAAATGGCAGATGGCAGATGGCTTAAGGCAAGCGGCGCTCATTTTCGGCCCCTAATCACCAGCCATCCGCTATCCGCTATCCGCCATCTGCGGAGGCCAGGATGCTAGGCCCCGTCTCCACCACCGTCCGCCGCGCCCAGGCCACGCTGGATGAGCTGTGGGCGCAGACCGAGGTCGAAACGCGGGCCTACACGGGCAACATCGTGGCGCTCACCGTTCGCAAGCATCTGGCGCGGGTGCAAGAAGCCCTGGCGGGCCTGGAAGGGCGCTACGCCGGACGGCAGATTATCGGGGTGATGGACGGCGGCGGCGACCTCAAAGTCGAAGCCTCGCTGGTGCCGCAGCCGGGTGGCCTGCATGTGGAACGCCTGACGCTGGACACCGACCCCGAGCAGCTTCAGGGCGCGATTTTGCCGCTGCTGCGGCCTGCCACCGTCAACCACGTGTGGTGGGGCGCTGACAGCAAACCCAGCGGCACGCTGCTGTCCGAACTGACCGAAATTGCCGACCAGGTGATTGCCGACAGCCTGACGCTGGATATTCCCCCGGCGCGGCACTACGCCCTGGCCGACCTGGGCTGGAGCCGCAGCGCAGGCTGGCGCGAAGCCCTGGCGCAGATGTTCGACTCGCCCGACGCGGCGCAGCAGTTGCCACAGGTCAAGGAACTGACCGTGCGTTACAGCGGCAAAAACGACCTGCCCGCCCGCCTGTACGCCGGATTTATCGCCGACTGCCTGGGCTGGCACGACCTGCGGGGCCTGACCCTCAAAGCGGGCCGCTGCGGGCGCGAAAACGGCGACCTCTGCGGCGTCGAGCTGCGCGGCGAGGGCGTGCGCTTTGCGCTGAGTGCCGAAGCCTCCGGCGATGTCGCCCTGGCCGAAGCCGAGTGGGAAGGCCGCGTGCGGCGCAGTGAAATCAACGTGCCGCCCATGAGCCTGACCGCTGGCTTGGCCCGTGTGATGGCCCGACCCGAACGCGGCGAAGTCTTCGAGCGGGCCTGGGAGCTGGCAAAAGGGACGCTGTAGCGTCATTTTCAGTCTTCAGAGCGGCG
>NZ_JAUNHK010000151.1 GCF_030523985.1 Deinococcus sp. | reverse complement strand
GAACGTCTGCCAGAGCGCCCAGAAACTTGCCTGTCGGCGTGCGTGAGGCCGCCACAATGACTGCTTTCGACATAGGAGAAGTTTAGCCGAACACTTGTTAGGCCGTGGCTTTATCCGGCGAAGCGAGTGACGGAATTGTGCAACTTTGTTCTCTAATTTTGGCTTTATGGACACTGTGTTGCTTATCGTTGGTATTTCGGCCTTTCTGCTGCTGGTCATGCTGTTGACCCGCCCCAGAGAAAAGTCGCCACAGAGCCAGAACACGCAGAAGGTGCGTTGGCTTGACCCGGCAGTGCAGGTCACCTTCGACCGTCAGGCAGGCCGCGCGGCGAGCGTGCCGACGGGGAAGGACGCGATGTGGGAGCGGAAGGTTCTTTCACAACTTCGGGGCGACCGTGCTGCGATGGAGCGTCTCGTGGCGGGGCAGGCAAAGCGTTTTCCGCGTGCTGGTCGGGCGGAACTGCTGGAAAGGGTCTACGACGATTATGTACGTGACCAGCGCTAGGGGCCGCTAGAATCGCCCTGATGCGTTTGCTCCCTTCCCTCCTTTTGCTGCTGCTGGGCCTGCTGCTCTCGGCACTGACCCTGGGCATTTTTGCCGTGCTGGGCGGCAGTGGCCCACTGTGGCTGCGTTCGCTGGGCAGCGTCGCGCTGGGCGGCCCCGGCCCCAACGGGTTTGTGCGCGGGCTGCTGCTTTTGCTGCTGGCAAGCGCGGCACTGGCGCTGGCAACGCTGCGGCGTCCTATGCCCCGTCCGGTGCTGGACGCTGCGCCGCCGCAGGGCTAATACCCATTCCGATTGAATTCCACATAATGTGGGATGAAATCCGACTGGAAGGAGTAGGGACAGACACGGATTTCGGGAAATGGACCCATATCCGGTGCCCTGCCGGATATGGGGGAATTGGACGGAATCCGTCTAAGCTGGCGGCGCGGCCACTTTCGCCTATCCTGACCGCATGACCCCGCTGCTGATTCAGGATGTCCTCAAAGCCCTGCCGCACCGTTTCCCCTTCATCCTCGTTGACCGCGTGCTGAGCGTGGAGAACGGCGAAGTCCACGCCATCAAGAACGTGACCATCGGAGAGCCGTTTTTCGTGGGCCACTTTCCCACCGAACCCGTGATGCCCGGTGTCCTGATTACCGAGGCACTGGCACAGGCGAGCATGTTCTGCCTGCACGGACAGATGGAACCGGGGCAGATCGGCTATCTGGCGGGCATCGAGGGCGCACGTTTCAAGCGCAAGGTGATTCCTGGCGACCAACTGCACCTGCACGCCAAACTGGAATTTCTGCGCCGTGGCCTGGGCAAGACCACTTGCCGCGCCGAGGTGGACGGCGAGGTGGCGGCGGAAATGCAGATTCTGTTTGCGGTGGCGAAGTAAGACCAGCTGCCGAAAAAGCAGGGGCGGCTGGTCGTGGAAACGTCAAACGTGAAAACGTCTCGATGCCTGTCCTGCATGTGATCCTTCGCGTTTAAGCGTCCAGCGTTCAGCGGTCAAAAGAAATCTTCCTCAGACCCTTAGACCCCTAGACCTTTAGACTTCCCTGGTGTTTTTCCCCTTCGCCTGCTCTGGACAGCCCACCCTATGACCCGCCTGACCCGCGCCGTGACCCGTGAACTGCTGCCGCCGCTGCTGGCAGGGACGCTGCTGTTTACCGCCATTCTTAGCTTCGGGTACTTTTTCGTGTCGAGTCAGTGGCTCAGCGGCGTGCCCGTGGGCCTGATTGCCCGCTGGATTGGCTACCAGTTGCCCGATACCCTGGTCAAGGTGCTGCCGATGGCGGTGGTGCTGATGACGGTGGTGGCCTTCGGGCGCATGAACACCGAGCGCGAACTGGTGGCGGTGCAGGCGGGCGGCATCGGCCTGGGGCGCGTGACCCGTCCGGCGGCGGTCATCGGGCTGCTGGTCACGGCACTGAGCATCTGGCTGAGTCTGTGGGTCGCGCCGCGGGCCAACGTGGAAACGCGGGGGCTGTACTGGGACGCCTTGACGGGCGCGGGCCTCTCGCAACTCGTCGGCAAGACGGTGGATTTGGGCCAGGGGCTTACGCTGTCCATGCAGGGCTACGACACCGAAACCCGCCAGATGCGGGGCGTGCGGGTCGAGCAGTGGGAGAAGGACAATTTTCGTCAGGGCATGATCGTGCTGGCGGACGCGGGCAAATTCGAGAACAACCAGTTGGCGCTGACGGGCTATCAGGTCTACAAGGTGGACTATGCCGCCGCCGCCGCGCTGGCTCAGGTTCCTGAAAATGACCCCGCCGCCTTCCGCGAGGCCGTGCAGAACGTGTTTCCTCTGGTGCAGACCGCCCCCGACGCCACCTCGCCCCTCAATCTGGACACGGGCCTGAGCCGCAAGCAGACATTGGCGCAGTACGCCGACGCAATCGGAGCCGACGCGGAAGGCTGGCCCGAACTGATAACCAAGCTGACCGCCCCCGATGTTCCCGCCGCCGAGCGTCAAGCGGCGCGGGTCAACCTCAACCGCAAGCTGGCGCTCCCCTTCGCCAATCTGGTGCTGGTGCTGGCGGCGCTGCCCTTCGCCCTGCGCTTCGGGCGCACGCTGGGGGTCAGTCTGGGCGTGGCGCTGCTGATTGCCGTCGCTTATTACCTCCTCTTCAGCGTGGGCCTGACGTTGGCGGGGCTGCTACCCGGGCTGCCCGAACTGGGCGTGTGGCTCGCCAACATCGTCTTTGCGCTGGGGGGCTTATGGCTGCTGCGCCGGGCGTAGGCGGGCCGGGGTGCACAGTCCGCGCCCTGTTCATGTCGGTGTCGCTGGGGGCAGGGCACGACCAGGCGCAGCGGGCGGTCAAGGAAGCTTTCGCCCGGCGCGGCGTGAACCTGCTGGCCGAGGAACACGATTCGGTGGAGTACCTGAGCGCCTTCGAGCGCAGCTTCACCGTGGACCTCTACGAATTCGAGCTGAAGTACGCCCCCTGGCTGTACCGGGGCTTCTACTGGTTCACCGACCAGGACCGCCCCTGGAATTTCATCAGCCGCATGTTCACCTGGCTGGGCATGGGCGCGTTCGAGGACGACCTGCGAACCCAGGCCCCCGAGGTCGTCGTCAACACCTACTGGGCCCCCGCCGCCGTGTGCGACACCTTGCGCGGCAGAACCGGGCAGCACTTTCTGAACGCTCTCATCGTCACCGATTACCGGGCGCACCTGCACTGGGCGCGGCGTGACACCGACCTGCTGATGGTCGCCTCGGAAGAAACGCGGGCGCAGATGCTGGAGCGCGGCGTTCCGGCAGACAGGGTCGAAGTGACCGGGATTCCCATTTCCCCGGCCTTCCGCGAGGTGCTGAACCTCGACCGCGAGGCGCTGCGCCGCGAACTCGCCGCCGAACTGGGCCTGCGCCCCGACCTGCCGCTGCTGCTGATTTCGGGCGGGGGGCGCGGGCATTACCAGCCAGGGGAGGTGCTGCGCGAACTCGGCAACCTGGGCCGCGCCGTGCAGGTGCTCGTGCCCGCTTCCCGCGAGGGCGAGGGACTGGAGCAGATGGGGGGAGCCACCGTGCGCCACCTCGGCTTTCGGCGCGATTTTCCCCGGCTGCTCGCCGCATCCGACCTGGTGGTGGGCAAGGCAGGCGGTCTGACGGTGGCCGAGGCGACGGCGCTCGGCGTGCCGCTGGTCGTCTACCGCCCCATTCCTGGGCAGGAGGAATACAACGCCGATTTTCTTGAACGGCACGGGGCGGGGCTGTGGGCCAGAAAGCGGCACGACATCCGGCCTCTGGTGCTGCGTGCCCTCGATCCTGGCGAACACGCCCGCCTGAGCGCCGGAGCGCGGGCGGTGGGCCTGCCCGACGCCGCCGACCGGGTGGCGGGGGCGATTCTGGAACGGCTGGAGGGGCAACCATGAAACGCGGTCTGAAACGCGGCGTGCTGGGCGCACTGGCCCTCTACATCGGCCTGCCTTATCTCCTGGTGCAGGTCGGCAATCTGGGACTGGTGCACGAGGGCAAACGGGCGCGGCGCGAGGTGGCGCTCACGTTCGACGACGGCCCTGACCCCACCACCACGCCCGCCGTGCTGGACGCCTTGCGGGAGGCGGGAATGCAGGCCACCTTCTTCGTCATCGCGGGGCAGGCGCGGGCGTATCCCGACCTGATAGGGCGAATGCTGGCGGAAGGCCATCAGGTGGAGGCCCACGCCGAAAAACACGTCCACGCCTGGATTCGCACGCCCTGGGGCGCGGCCCTCGACCCTCTGCGGGCGGTGCGCGGGGTGGAAGCCGTGACAGGCCAGCGGGTCAAGTTTCACCGCCCACCGCACGGGGCCTACACCCTGGCGACGCTGCTGGGGCAACGGCTGGCGGGGGTGCGCGGTGCCCACTGGAGCATGGAGGG
>NZ_JAUNHK010000150.1 GCF_030523985.1 Deinococcus sp. | reverse complement strand
GGCGAGAAAGTCACCTTCAAGCTCGTCAGCCTCGACGACCGCTACCTGCCGAACCAGACGGCCACCAACGTCAAGCGCCTGACCAGTCAGGGCATCAACATCGTCTTCGTGCCGCACGCCGGGGGCATCCTGACCGTGCAGCCGCTCACCGCCCGCGAAAACTTCCTGCTGGCCGCGTACTCCTCCGAACCCAAGATTCTGGAGGCCAAGAACCCGCTGACCTTCATGCTGCCGCCGCGCTACGACAATTACCTGCAACCCTTTACCCAGACGCAGATGAAGGCGTTCGGCAAGCGTCTGGCGCTCGTGGGCACCTCCAGCGCCTACGGCAAGCAGTGGACCGACGCCCTGAGCGCCGAGTGGAAAAAGCAGGGCGGCACGGTGCTCAAGGACAACAGCGTGGACTACAACACCACCGTGGACTTCAGCGGCGCCATCACCAAAGCCCTCTCGGAAAAGCCCGATGTCATCTTTATCGGTGGCCCCAGCCAGCCGACCGCGCTGGTCGTGAAAGCGGCCCGCGAGCAGGGCTTCAAGGGCGGGTTCATCGTGATGGACCAGGCCAAGTTCGAGCAGATGGAAGACGTGGTGCCCATGTCCTACCTCAACGGCAGCGTGGGCGTGCTGCCCGTCAAGGAATCGGCCGGTACCAACATCTTCGTGAGTCAGTACCAGAAGCTCTACAAGAAGGTGCCGACGAGTGAACAGGCGCTGAACTACGCGGGCATGCACATCGTCGCCAAGGCGATGGAACTTGCCGGAACGACCAGCGACCCCAAGGCCATCCGCGCCAAACTCGACCAAGCGGCCCGCGCCTTGCCGCTGACCAAGACCATCCTGAAGGTGGAGGGGGTCTCCAGCAACGGTCACCTGGACGCCGTGTTCAACATCGCCAGCGTCAAGAACGGCAAATACACCAAGCTGCGCGTCACGAAGGTCTACAAGTAAGTCCCGACCCCGGCGCCCCCCGTATGTGGTCGGGGCGCTTTTTATTTCCGCGTCTTCCCTTCACAGGAGTCCTGCCTTGTCCACCTTCTTGCAACAACTGTTCAATGCGCTGGCGCTGGGCGGCGTCTATGCGCTCGTGGCGCTGGGGCTGACGCTGGTCTACGGCGTCATGCGTGTTCCGAATTTCGCGCACGGCGGGCTGTACATGCTGGGCGCGTACTTCAGCTGGGCGGCCCTCAACAGCCTGGGCGTGGGTTATGTTCCGGCGCTGCTGCTCTCGGCGCTGGCGGTGGCCCTCCTGGCGGCGCTGCTGGAACGGGTCGTGTTTTATCCGCTCCGAAACGCCCCGCATGTTCACCCCATGATTGCCGCCCTCGGCGTACTGTTTTTTATCGAGGCGGCGGTGCAACTGGTCTGGGGGGCCGACTTCAAACAGATTGCCGAGCCGATTCAGGGCACGGTGCAAATGCTCGGCGTCACCATCACCTGGCAGCGCGTGCTGGTCATCGCGGCGAGCGTGGCGACCATGCTGGGCCTGAATTTCTTTCTCAAGCGCACCCTGACCGGAGCCACCATCGAGGCGATGGCGCAAAACCGGGAGGGCGCACGGCTGGTCGGCATCGACACCAACCGGGTCGGGATGCTGACTTTTGCCATCTCGGGGGCGCTGGCGGCCATCGGGGCGAGCCTGATCGCGCCCATCAACGCGGTCACGCCCAGCATGGGAGAAGTCATGAACCTCAAAGTCTTCGCCATCATCATTCTGGGTGGCATGGGCAGCGTGCCGGGGGCCATCGTGGGGGCTTTTTTGCTGGCCTTCGCGGAAGTGTTCGGCGGTGCCTATGTCAGCTTCGACTTCGCTGACGTCATCGGGTTCGCGCTGCTGGTCGTGGTGCTCGCCATTCGTCCCCAGGGCCTGTTCCGGAGGACCGCATGAACCGGGCCGGAAACGGGCGGTGGCTCTGGCTGGCCTTTTTCGTGCTGGCCGCACTCTTTCCCCTCTTCAAACCGAGCGGCTACCTGCTTGACATCGGCGTGAACATCATGATTTACGCCATGCTGGCTTACGGCATGAACGTGCTGCTGGGCTATACCGGGCAGTTGCCGCTGTCGCACGCCGGGTTTTTCGGCATCGGCGCGTATACGGTGGGCCTGCTGACCCTCAAGGCCGGGTGGAGTTTCTGGCTGGCGTGGCCCGCCGCGGTGCTGCTGTGCGCGGCGCTGGGCTACCTGCTGGGGCTGGTGGCCTTCCGTACCAAGGGGGACGCCTTCTCGATTTTCACGCTGGGCGTCGGGGTCATCATCATGATGGTCATCGAGCGCTGGACCTCGCTGACGGGCGGCAAGGACGGCCTGAACGGCATCAACCCGCCCCCCGGACTGGAGGCGTTCTCGGAGGCGCTGGGGCTGCGGCTGTCGGGCGGCTTCTATTATCTGGGGCTGGCGGCGCTGGCGCTGACGGTGCTGGTGGCGGCGCGGGCGCGGCACAGTGTCTTCGGGCGCTCGCTGATCGCCATTCGTGGCGGCGAAGACCTCGCCCGCAGCGCCGGAATCAACGTGTACGCCCACAAACTCCGCGCCATGCTGCTGTCTACGGCCATCGCGGGCTTCGCGGGCGGGCTGTACGCCGTGTTCGTCGGCTTCCTCGGGGCGGCCTCCGCCGGGCCGGTGATGACCTTCACGGTGCTGCTCTCGCTGCTGGTCGGTGGTCTGGGCACCCTGACCGGGCCTCTGATCGGGCCAGCGGTCGTCAACATCCTCATGCAGTTCCTCAAGGACTTGCAGGACTACCAGTACATCGTCTTCGGCCCGGTGCTGGTGCTGCTGGTGCTGTTCGCGCCGCAGGGGCTGGCGGGCCTGTGGACCAAATTCCGCGCCCGGCGGCCTGCGGCGGCCCCTTCCGAGGTAGGCCATGACTGAGAATTCGACGACTGGAACTTCGGCGGTTGGGACTTCGGCTCCTCTGCTGGACGTGCAGGGCCTCGGCATCCGCTTCGGCGGGCTGCACGCGGTGCGCGACGTGACGGCACAGCTTCAGGCCGGGCGCATCACCGCCATCATCGGTCCCAACGGGGCAGGCAAAAGCACCTTCTTCAACCTGATTTCGGGGTTTTACAAGCCCACGTCGGGGCGCATCACCTTCCGGGGCGAGGACATCACTCCCCTCAGAACCCACCAGGTCGTGGAGCGCGGTATCGCCCGCACCTTTCAGACGACGACCATCTATCAGGAACTCAGCGTGCTGGATAACGCGATGATCGGCCACCGCGTCCGCACCCGCGCCGGGCTGCTCGACGCCCTGCTGCGTACGGGCCGGGAGCGTCACGACGAGGAGGAGAGCCGCGCCGGAGCGATGCGCGCCCTGGAGCGGGTGGGATTGGCCGGACAGGCGGGGCTGCCCGCCGGAGCACTCAACCAGGAAGGAAAGAAACGGGTCGGGATTGCCATGGCGCTCGCCAGTGACCCGCAACTGCTGCTGCTGGACGAACCCGCCGCCGGAATGAACCCCGAGGAAACCGTCAACCTGATGGGCCTGATTCGGGAACTGGTGTCGGGCGGCCTGAGCATCGCCCTGGTCGAGCACAAGATGAGCCTGGTGATGGGGCTGGCCGACGACATTCTGGTGCTGCACCACGGGCAGAAGATCGCCCAGGGCACGCCGGCGCAGATCAGCCGTGACCCTGCCGTGATCGAAGCGTACCTGGGGTCGCACGCCCACGGCGGGCAGATGGGCGAGCAGCGCCCGGCGGGGGAGGCCAACCATGCTTGAAGTGCGTGACCTGAGCGTCAAATACGGCAATTTCACGGCGCTGCACTCGGTCAACCTGACCGTCCAGCCGGGCGAAATCGTGGTGCTGCTGGGGGCCAACGGCGCGGGCAAAAGCACGCTGTTTCGCACCCTCAGCGGCCTGCAACGCCCCTCGCAGGGCGCGGCGACCTGGCAGGGCACGCCCCTGACGGGCGGCAAACCCGAATTCAACGTGTCGCACGGGGTGGCACAGTGTCCCGAAGGCCGTCTGCTCTTTCCCGAACTGAGCGTGGAGAAAAACCTGCGGCTGGGGGCCTATGTCCACCGCCGCGACGCGGCAGGCACCGAGCGCGAACTGGAAAAGGTCTACCAGCTTTTTCCCGCCATGCTCGACAAGCGCCACGCCCCGGCGGGCAGCCTGTCGGGGGGGCAGCAGCAAATGGTGGCGATTGGCCGGGCACTGATGGCCCGCCCGCAACTGCTGCTGCTCGACGAACCCAGCCTCGGCCTCGCGCCGCTGGTGGTCGAACAGGTGCTCGCCGCCGCGCAGCAGATCAACGCGCAGGGGGTGAGCGTGCTGCTCGCCGAACAAAACGCCTACGCCGCCCTGAGCATCGCCCACCGGGGCTATGTGCTGGAAAGCGGCAAGGTCACGCTGCAAGGCACCGCGCAGGAACTCATGAACGATGACCGGGTGCGGAGTGCCTACCTGGGCGTGTA
>NZ_JAUNHK010000149.1 GCF_030523985.1 Deinococcus sp. | reverse complement strand
GCCGTTCAGTCCCGTATTTTCTTCTCCTCACTCCGTTCGGAAAAATAGCTTGGATGCCCAAACTATTTTTCAAAGCCGTATGAGGGCGGACAAAAAGAGCCGCCAGCACCCCCACGAACGGGAACGCTGGCGGCCTTGTCAGTCTTCGGCTCAGCCCTGTTTGTTCTGACCCTGCTTGGCGGCTTCGGCCTTGGCTTTTTCGGCGCTGGCCTGGATTTCGCGGGCCATCTGCTCGGCGTTGGCGCGGGCTTGCTCGGCGACCTTGGCGGCCTCGGTGCGGGCCACGTCGGCCAGTTGGCGCACCTGCTGGCGGGTTTCCTGGGTGGCGTCCTTGAGCTGGGCGTCCATCGCCGTCAGGCCCGCTTCGTACTTCTTCTTGTTGTCGTCGGCGCGGGCGCGGGCGGCCTGGGCTTCGGCACGCTGGGCGGCGTTTTCTTCCTCATCGTCACCGATGCGCGAGGCGATGTCGTAGGCCACAGCCTTGGCACGGTCGGCCAGTTCGTCGGCACTCTGACGGGCAATTTCGAGAAGGTCGTCAAAGAGCTTCTGGTGTTCAGGTTTCGTCATGGCCCCAGCATGAGGCACCGGGGCGCACGTGCGGTGAAGCGGGCTTAAATAACTGCTGATGATGAACAGCGGCCTTCAAGCCATCCGCCCTCAGCCATCCGCTCCCCATCCCCTCCGCTATCCTCGCCCGCGTGACCCTGTTCGACCCGCCTGCCCCTCTTGCCGAACGTCTGCGCCCCCGCACCGTGTCCGAGGTGGCGGGGCAGTCGCACCTGCTGGGGGCAGGCAAGCCGCTGACACGGGTGCTGCAAAGCGGGCGGCTGGGCAGCCTGATTCTGTGGGGGCCGCCCGGAGTGGGCAAAACCACGCTGGCGCGGCTGCTGGCGGGCGAGGTGGGGGCGCATTTCATCGCGCTCTCGGCGGTGACGGCGGGGGTCAAGGACGTGCGCGACGCGGTGGCCGAGGCCGAACGCGAACGCACGCGTGGGCGGCGCACGGTGCTGTTTCTGGACGAAATTCACCGCTTCAACAAGGCCCAGCAAGACGCCTTACTCCCACATGTGGAATCGGGCCTGCTGACCCTGATTGGCGCGACCACCGAGAATCCCAGTTTCGAGGTCAATCCCGCGCTGCGTTCCCGCGCCCGCACGCTGGTCTTGCAAGCCCTCTCGCACGAAGAAGTGTTGGGATTGCTGCGCCGTGCGCTCAATGACGAGCGGGGTTTGCCTGGAGTCCAAGCCGAGGACAGCGCCCTGGACTTGCTCGCCCGTCTGTCCGAGGGAGACGCCCGCCGCGCCCTGAGTACGCTGGAGGTCGCCGCCACGCTGGCCGACCCCGTGACCGAGGAAGCCGTTACCGAGGCGTTCGGCAAGCATCTGCCCGCGATGGACAAGAACGGCGAGGACTTCTACAACCTGATTTCGGCGCTGCACAAGTCGGTGCGGGCCTCGCATGTGGATGGGGCGCTGTACTGGCTGGCGCGGATGCTGGAGGGCGGGGCCGATGCCCACTACGTCGCCCGGCGCATCGTCCGCATGGCCTCCGAGGACATCGGGCTGGCCGACCCGCAGGCGCTGCGGCTGGCGATTGCGGCGCGGGACAGCGTGGATTTTCTGGGTCATCCCGAGGGCGACCTCGCGCTGGCGCAGGCAGTGGTTTACCTTGCGCTGGCGCCCAAGAGCAACAGCGTCTACGTGGCCTGGAAAAAGACCGTCCGCGCCGTGCAGGAAGGCGAAACGCTGCCAGTGCCGCTGCACCTTCGCAACGCCCCCACCGCGCTGATGAAGGGGCAGGGCTACGGCCAAGGCTACGCCTACTATTTCGACGACCCCGCCGGGTCTTTCGAGCAGAATTACCTGCCCGACGGTGTGCAACTCGACCTTTACCAGCCCACGGGTGAAGGGTGGGAAGCCCGCATCGCTGAGCGCTGGCGCAAGCTGCGGGAAGCGCATGGGGATGATGGATGATGGATTCGCTGCGCTGATGGATGATGGAAGAGCGGGCTATCGGCAGCAAAAAAGCCCCCACCTCGACGGGCGGGGGGCAGCGGCTTGCGCTCAGCGGCGTTGCGGAAACTTGGGCGTATCGGTGCCGACCACGCCTTCGGGCAACTGGTCTACGTCCTGGCCTTTCTGGGCCATCCCCTTGTCCTGAATGCCCTTGATGTCGCTCAGGTCGTTGGTGTCTTTGTTGCCACCTTCGGGGGTGCGCTCCTGGGGGGGCATCGCTTTGGGTTCGTCACTCATGGGTGGGCCTCCTTGTTTGGACTGCCCTCAGTCTGCCGCCGCCCCGTGACCTGCGGGTGAACAGAGGGTCAAGAAGGCTTGTCCGCCCCGCCCTGCCCCATCTGGGCGTTATACGCTGCCGACCCGCCACGCGGAATGCTGAGGGTCTGAAAGTCGGCCCCGCGCAGGGTTTTGACCAGCAACACGATTTGGTAGACGTGCCCGCTGGCATGGAGCGCCGCCCGTTCCAACGCGCCGAGGACGGTGTGTATTTCGCCGCGAATGGTCAGCGTCTGCGTCAGGTCTTCCGGGCGGAGGTGATTGAGGGCGTCCAGAAAAACCTGCCAGCCTGCGTTCCAGCGGGCGAGGAGGTCGGCAGGGGCAAGCTGCGCGTCCTCGAATTCGGCGTCACGGTCGCGGGTGGGCGATTCGCCTTCCACGCCTGCGCGGTAGCCCTGGCGCAGGCCGTCCCAGCGCGAGAGCAGGTTACCCGCCAGATGCTGCACGATGACCGCCACTGAGTTGCCTTCGGGAGCCAGGGCCGTATGCCACTGTGAATCGGGCAACTGGGCCAGTGCGCGGTCGGCCAAAGCTTTGGTTTGCTGCATCCGTTCGCGCAATTCAGAAAGGTAGAGTGTGCCGATAGCCATGCCAAAGGCTAGAACATGGGCGGACGGAGCCGAGGCTACAGGTAACGAGAAAGTTCCCAAAGACCGTCCGAGACAATGTCAGAATCTGGAAAGCGGTTCGACTTACCATAGAATAGTGAGTATGTTCTCTTTGCCCTCTTCTGGAATATTGGCCCAGGACGCCAAACAGAGTGAGCGGGAGCAGCAGGAGATTGCGCGGCTGGATTCGCTGGTGGTCGAGAACGCCAGCCAAGCCGTGGAGGAAGCGCGCAGGGTGGCGACTGAGGCGCGGGCAGCCGGGCGAAGCTTTCTGGCAGGACAGGCGATGTGTCTGGAGGCCGCTGCCCAGTTCATGCAGACGAACTACGAAGCGGCCCGGGCTGCTTATAGGTCGGCTCTGGAACTTATGGACGCTCAGGAGGCGGCTCCCAGTCCCGACGAAACCAAGCTCAGAAACACTGTTCGCGCCAGAGCCATGAACGGTTTGGGCAATGTGGCCTACGAGCAAGGGGATTTTGTAGAGAGCATAGAAGCCTACACCACCAGCGCCCAGCTCGCCCAGGAGATAGGAGACGAGTTGGGATGGTGCCGCGCCACCAGCAACGTCGCCAACATGTACACCCACTTCGGGGCTTATGAAGAGGCGCTGGAAATTCATGAAGAGCTTCTGCGGCGGGTGGAATCCCTCTCTGCCCCCTCTCAATTGGCGGTCACCCGGGGGAGCATCATCGAATGCCACTTCCTGCTGGGCAACCATGCGCGGGTCGTTCATCTGGCGGAGACGTATTTGCCGCAGGTGCCTGCCCACTACGCGGGAATCGTGCGAACCATCCTGGCCCAGAGCCTGTTTCAACTGGGTGACTTGGAAAGTGCCCAGGAGCAGGTCGAGCAGGCGCTGATCGAACTCAAAGACAGGCTTTACCGCGACTTCTACTTCTCCGCGTTGGGGTTGCAGGGCCGCCTGAAAGCTGTACGGGGCCAGACAGGGGAAGCGCTGGAGCTGCTGCACAAGGCGCTGCATCTGGCCGGGCAGGAGAAGGCCCACCGCGTCCTGGACGAGTTGCACGACGCGCTGGCCTACACCTACGAACAGCAGGGCGATTATCAGCAGGCCCTCCGGCATTTCCGCGAATACCACCGCCTGACTGTCGCCGTGATGAACCAGAATGTGCTGCGGCGCGTTCAGTTGTCGCAAATGCAGCGGCGTCTGGACACGGCAGAGCAGAACCTGCGTGAAGTGCAGCGGGCTGGGCAGCGTGATCCGCTGACGGGCCTGCTCAACCGATCTTCGTTTCACCGCTTGGGTGAAAAGCTGTTGCAGGCCCACCCCGACGGCCCGCTGGCGATGGCTTTCCTTGACCTGGACGAATTCAAGGAGGTCAATGACCGCTACGGACACGACCAGGGCGACCAGTTGCTGGTAGAACTCGCCCAGCGCCTGCGCCAGTGCCTGAGCGAAGACGACCTGCTGTGCCGTCTGGGAGGCGACGAATTCAGCATGTTGCTGACCCGTTACGGCACCGAGGCCGACCTGCGGGCCACAGCCCAGTGCCTGCTGGACGCCG